>PLEA01000142.1 GCA_003136335.1 Acidobacteriaceae bacterium
ATGATTTGTCGATTCAAGTAGCGTCTCCAGGCGAGCGATTATAGCTTAGCCCCAGTGCTTTCCGGCGGCAGCCGCAAGTGTCGGCATCTGAAGCGAAAAGCAATTCGTGTCCGTGATGGTCATCCGCTGGGAAGACGACGGCTATGTGCAAAAGCTAGAGAGGGCTGAACCTGCGGACTTCCCGCGCGGGGTGCGTGACCAATTCGTGACCATTCGATCTCCACCGAGCCTCACCGAACCGCACGGGCCGCGCGCCAGCAATTGCGAGAGGCTTGTAAACATGAGAATTTGCGGAAAATAGAAAAATGGGAGGAAGGACTCAAAATCCGCAGCGTCGCGCGACGCCCAGAAACATCTGTTTGTGGGCAACAGGAGTGCGGACTTGTCGCTTCGTAGATTCAAGTACTTGCCAACCCTGCCCGTGAATGGTTTTTGGGCAGCTTCGCTCAGGTCGTTCCGCTGCTGGTCGCAGACGAATCGCGGCGTGATCGAGAACAGAGGTATTGCTAATGAATGGTTGATTTATCGGCCTGGTAAACAACGGTCGCTCTCACCGCGGTCGAGTCATAACCGAAATCGCCATTGCTGTCGATGACGAAGTTGAGCTTGTCACCTTTCACCACCTCGACTTCGAAATGCCGTTGCCCTGAACTGTCGATACGGCCGGCCGTCGAGTGCACAGTTCCGGAGTAAAGATCGCCAACTCCGCTGTTCAAGTCGACATACCAATTAATCCCATTGCCGCCGTAGGGGTCGATGTCGGTAAAGCTGTATGTTACCGTCACCTTGCCCTTCTTCGGCACCAGGAAGCTCAGGACCGTATCCCCAACAGGACTGCTGGTTGAAGGGTGCTCGAGAATCGACAGGCTCGGTAGCACGATGGGCCCGTGACCGTAATTTGCGGTTAATGGCGACGTGCTCTTGTTTGCTTCAATGCAGGGGCAATACGTATTCTTTGGTTGAGGGAACCACGAGAACACCGCGACTTTTTTACCCTGATCGTACCACTGTGGGCTCGAGGGCTCGACATAGGGCAACAGCGTGTAGTTCCCGTCTCGTGTCCCCGTGTTGTTGTAGCGGTAAGACCACGGTGAAGTATCGGTGTTAGTCTCAGTTGAGAAGTCGGTTACAGCGCTGTAAGTCTGGGCGTGTGCGCCGACCGTGAGAAAAGTGAGAAGTCCGATGCAAGCGAGGATCGTCAAGAATGCGATGTGGGCGCTCGCTCTCTTTCCCATCGGGCGTTGTTGGTACGATGGTTTGAAGATCTTCATTCCGAATCTCCTCTTTGCCTTCCAAAAACGGCATCCGTGCTTAAAGTATTGTCACTTAAGTCAGCAATAGTACTCCGGCTTCGACAGATCGTACGTCTCGCTGAAGTCCCGACGTGCGAATTACGTGCCGAAGAAGACAATTAAGTATAGTTGGCTCAGTGCGGCCCCAAATGCGGGGTTGTCAGAGCCATCCGGATTTTTGTTGGGAGCGACCGGCTTGGCTTCTCCCCAACCGCGAGTTGTTATTCGCGACCCGCTCCCGCCACACAATCCACCGGGGTTGGTTTTAGGCCGGACCACCGCCAGGCTTGACGATCACGTTGTCGAGCGCCGGTCCCCATCCGCTGAGATTCGGGGCACTGTCAGCGCTATCAAATTCCAGAGTGGTTTCGGCAGCCGTCGCGGTGAATGTCCAATGCTGGGTTTTCCAACCCATGTTTCCGGCGCTATGACCCGTGATGTCAAAAGTAAAGCTCCGGCTCTCACCGGCAGCCGAAACTTTCAAGGTTTTGATCTTGGGGCCGTTCATGGGATTTCCAGCGAAGTCAAAGGAGACGTCGTACTTCTGACCTGACACCGTTGCGAATGTTTGCTTGATGCCGCCGAGGCAGGCGGTCGTTGCGCTCGTGTTACAGGCACTGCCGTCCAGATCCAAACTGTGTTGCCCGTCCGAGGCCGGCCACAGACTGGCGTTGATATAGTCAATGTGGTTCAGAGTGACCGTCCAGCCCTTGATGGCCGTGGATCCTGCGGGCAGATCCTGATAGCTACCCGGGTTTACCGAGGACTCCTCGAAGCTCCCGTTCACAATCAAGTTCTCTGAACTTGGGAGGCCGGGAAAAGCCAGATTTACGGCAAAGGAAAGCAACAGCAGTGTGTAGCGCATCTAAATAGTCTCCTTAGTGAGAGCATCGTGCATGAGGACGACTTCGCCTACCACTGGGGGAGGTCGCCTGCGAAGCCGAAAGGGCTGATCCACACTTGCTACAATTCGCGGATCCGAGGACGTTGTTGTTTCCGCAGGCAAGACAAAGCATGAAACCCTCCGCCGCGCGAATCGGATAGCCTCAGGACGGGCCCAATATCCAGGGGGAAAAAACTGGAGGGGAGCATATACCGAACGACCGGCGGTTGCAATCCCAGCGGCCCCGGCGGCCCCGGCAGAGGGTTCCAACCCAAAACGCCGGAGCAACGTCTAGGCCTGCGGTTTAGGGGAGAGACGAAGATCTGGCGAGATCGCTTCTCGCTATCGGTTGAATCGTCGCCCCCTCAAAATGTGCCGGAAGGGCGAGACTTGAGTCGGAGGAAGCAACTGTGGCATCGGCGTACGAATTCAATTGCGACATGTCGATGGACGAGATGCTCCAGGTCCTAAACAAGAAAGGCCCTTGGAAGTGGGCGATACGGGACAGTCATTGGTACGGCGATTACCTCAACTGCCGACCCGAAGAAGGCGTACGTGTTCGAATTCACCACCCCGCCGAATGCTTCCCCGGGGGAACGCAAGATCGAAGAGATTACTACACCGCGCTTTTCACCATCGAATCCAAGAGAGCCACATCGCGCGACGCTGTCGATCACATCTTGCGTGAGCTGCTGGCCCACGTGCACGCGCGGAACCTCCGCGAGATTGAAAACTATGAATGATGACATGCAGTCTGGGCTGCTGAGAAACTTGGGCCGCATTCCTCTTAAAATCTGCAAAATGCGGCAATTCTTCAAAACTACAAGCGGGGTTTTGAGTGTAATCGTTGATTACGACAGCTAGCGACCCGAAACACCGGGATCGTTGGCAGAAAGGCGTATTCTGGTCGTGAACGCGGCGGCGAAATGTCAGGGGCTACTCGGTCTCAGGAATGTCTGAAGCGTATAAACAGGTACGTGGAGCGGTTCAGTGTATACGCTTCCCGCATTGATGCCAAAGTGGAGCTCACAGTGACGAGCTAAGCGTATTTCCTTGCGCGAAAAACGTAAAATGGAGCGACAACCCTATCTCTGGCGGGCTCGTATCAATGGCACGGAATACCCAGCCCAAGATTTCGAGACGCTGCGGCAATGGGCGCAGCAGGGTCGTTTGGGCAGGGATGATTCAGTGTGGGACCCGCATGCCTCGGAGTGGAAGCTGTCACGAGACATCGCGGAATTGCGGAACGTCTACTACCCGTCCGTCTTGCTCACGGCCCGATGGAAGTATGACGTGTTTCTCCAAATATGGCCCCTCTATTTTGTAATGCTCGCCCTGCTTGGCCTCCTCCTTCTATCCGGGAGCATCGGTACCTTGGCGGACACGCTTCGAGCACTTCCATGGTCATCTACGCGGGGCCACATCGTCCAATCAACCGTTTCCACAGTGCCCGATAGCAACCCGCCCCCCAACGGTGTGACGCGCACATTCTATCGGCCTGAGATCATTTATGAGTACCAGGTCTCCGGACGCACCTACCAGTCGACCCGCTTGCAAATAGACAGCGGCGATCCCGATCTGTTCAGCGACCGGCAAGCCGCGGAACAACTCACCGCGCCACACCACCCAGGCGATTCCGTCATCGTGTACTTTGATCCGAAAAACCCTCAAACCGCAACGCTTGACCGTAACCAGATAAACATCGTCATGTTCTGCGTCGGACTGGCATTCACTGCCATCGCCTTTTATGTGCTCAGACTATGGTGGCGGAAAAGCGTTTCCCGCAAGTCGGCTTTGGCGAGTGCTGCTGCTTTGACACCAAAGTTCTGCAGCAATTGCGGTTATGCGTTGAAAGGCAGAGTAGCTTTTTGTTCCGGTTGCGGTGCCCCCATGGAACCACCCCTGCTGCGGCCATGAATTCAGAGCGGGTCGTGTGAATGTCTGGAACGGCAGGAATTCGTGGGAGCCTGAA
>PLEA01000340.1 GCA_003136335.1 Acidobacteriaceae bacterium
CGTTGTAAGCGGGCATGACGACCGCGATGCGCTTGCCGTTAATCATTTTGATGGGACGACCGGGATACGGCTAGTTTACCTGAGATCAGGCGGCCAGACTCGATCCCTCTCTGGCGGAGCACGGGTCTGTAGCTGAGAGGCGAACTGGCGCTCGCCGGACAGCCGAGGGCGGCTGTCTCCACATTAAGGACAGACCGATTCTTTGAACTCCAAGTGAAAATCGTTTCACAGTATTGTTAAACTCTGAAATCCATGTACACTGGCGGCCCCGCTCGAAAATCAAAAAATTCAGATTCGACTTTGAGAGGATATAAATGAGAACCCCTAAGGTTCTAGCCGCTTTCGCAGCAGCTTTAATTGTCAGCCTCGTACCCACGGCCAGCAGTGCGGCCGGCGTAGGGTCGGTGGTGACGCCACTTCTGAAGGTTGGTCCGCAAGCCTTGCCAGCCGCAATCGCCGGTCCGAACTATGGCCTCTTCGGCTGCCAGGTAACCGGTCTCAACGCAAGCGCTACGTGTTACGACCCTTACCAGATCCGTCATGCGTATAACATTGACACGCTGATCTCCGCGGGCCTGGATGGCCGAGGAAAGACGATCGTCATCGTCGACGCATACCAGTCCCCGAACATTGTGCAGCAACTGAGCTTCTTCAGCAGCTTTTACGGTCTGCCCAGTTTGAACGGGCTTGGCGGCGCGCCCGATCCAAGCCTGGGCACGTTCTCGCAGGTTGCGCCGGACGGCCTGACTCCGTTTGTGACCGGTGATCCCAACATGACAGGTTGGGCGGAGGAGATCTCGCTGGACGTGCTGTGGTCTCATGCCATTGCGCCCGGTGCCAACATTGTGCTGGTGCTGGCAAAATCGAACAATAATGACGACATTCTGAGCGCCACGAAATATGCGGTAGATCATCATCTGGGCGACGTCATTTCTCAAAGCTTCGGCGGGAACGAGAGTTGCGACGATCCGACGATGCTCAAACAACAACATGAAGTGTTTGCGGACGCCACCAGGAAAAACATCACGCTTTTCGCTTCCTCGGGCGATGAGGGCGCGACGCAGGTTTCGTGCGACGGCTCATCCCTGGTGAAGGCGGTCTCGAACCCTGCCAGCGACCCGCTGGTCACAGCCGTAGGGGGTACGGAGCTGCATGCGGCTAGCTATTGTCTGGCGTCCCTTGGTTGCGATCCGACGGTGAACCCGGCTCCCGGAACCTATGAGGGCGAGATTGTATGGAACGAGCCTGACTATGGATCCAGCGGTGGCGGATTCAGTGTCGTGTATGACAAGCCGTGGTATCAGTGGGAAGCGATNNAGTGCCTGACGTATCGTACAGCGCCGCTGTGTTGCACGGTGTATTGACATACCTCAATATCCCGGGCATCCCGGTGGGCTTTTATCTCTTCGGAGGCACCAGTGCTGGCTCGCCCCAGTGGGCTGCTATCCTCGCCATTGCGGACCAACGGGCGGGAGGTGCCTTGGGCTTCATCAATACAGCGTTGTACGAAATTGAGGAGTCCCGGCGACACGACTCATCGCCCTTCTACGATGTAACGAGCGGCAACAACTCGTTCGCAGGAGTAACGGGCTTCAGAGCCGGACCGGGCTGGGATGCCGCAACTGGTCTTGGTTCTCCAATGGCCGATCAAATCGTGCGCGACTTGAACCGATTCGTTTCGTCGGATGACGGCAGAGACGAGATTGGAAGGGGCACGCAACATCCGCGCGGCAATTCAGGGGAGCGTGGAGAGATGAAGCCTCATTAATCCTCTCGGCCAGTTCCTGAAACAACTACCGGACATCAAGGTACTATCTGATGTCCGGTAGTTCGCTTTTAGAGCATTCCTTAGACTTGATTTGGAGTGCATCTCTGTAGAAATAGTCGTCCATTCCTGCGCAAAGAATTGCACACCGGCGGTCTCCAAAACTATTGAAACCAAGTTCCCCCTTATCCTTATCAATTTACAGTACAATGGCCACACTCCTTGTGGCATGGCGCTTGAGAGTAGATAGCGTTAGTTCCTTCTGCGACATGCTGAATTTACGTGCCGTAAAACCATAATTATGAAGCTCGGAGGTTCACGCAATTGTCCGGTTCGACTAGTCATTTCATTCCGCCGCATGGCGGCGAACTTGTAAATCTATTGGCATCGCCAGAAAAAGCCGGCGAATTGAAAGCCCACTCGCGCGAGTGGCCGTCGTGGGACCTTACGGCGCGACAAGTATGCGATCTGGAATTGCTCATGAGTGGAGGCTTCTCTCCACTGCGCGGCTTTATGACCAAAGCCGACTACGACGGCGTGTGCGACAAGATGCGGCTGGCCAGCGGAGTTCTCTGGCCCATGCCGATCACGCTCGACGTCACCGAAGAATTTGCCAAGAAGCTCACGCCCGGCAGCAGCAAGATCGCGCTGCGCGATGCCGAGGGAGTGATGCTGGCTATGTTGCACGTGGAGGAAGTGTGGCAAGCCGACCGCGCGGCCGAAGCCAAAGCGGTATTCAACAGCACGAGCAAGGCTCATCCTGGCGCCGACTACACGATGAATCAGGCGAATCCGTGGTACGTGGGCGGGCGCGTCGAGGGGCTGCAGGCGCCTTCCCATTATGACTTCCGCACGCTGCGGCTCACGCCGGCGGAACTGCGTGCGGAGTTCGCCCGGCTGGGATGGCGTCGCGTGGTTGCCTTCCAGACGCGCAATCCTATGCACCGCGCTCACGTGGAACTGACGTTCCGTGCGGCCAGGCAAGTGGAAGCGAATCTGCTGATTCACCCCGTTGTTGGCATGACCAAACCCGGCGACGTGGATTACTACACGCGCGTGCGCTGCTACCAACTGTTGAGTTCGAAGTATCCGCAGGGAACCCAGAAGCTTTCGCTACTGCCGCTTGCCATGCGCATGGGCGGACCGCGCGAGGCGATCTGGCACGCACTGATTCGCAAGAACCACGGCTGTACCCATTTCATCGTGGGCCGCGATCATGCTGGGCCGGGCAAAGACACCGACGGCAAGCCTTTCTATGGCGCCTATGAGGCCCAGCAAACCTACAAGGAGCACGAAGACGACATCGGCGTGACCATGGTGCCTTTTAGCATGATGGTGTACCTGGAGGATGAGGACCGCTACGTTCCTGACGATGAAGTCAAGAAGGGTGCCAGGGTTCTGAATATTTCCGGAACGGAATTGCGGGATCGGCTGAATGAAGGGCGCGACATTCCTGCGTGGTTCACCTATCCGGAAGTGGTTCAGGAACTGCGGCGGAGTTTTCCGCCACGGGCGAAGCAGGGAGTCACCATCTTCTTCACCGGACTTTCGGGTTCGGGCAAGTCCACGATTGCGAATGTGCTGATGACGAAGTTTCTGGAAGTCGGGGGACGGCCGGTGACGTTGCTCGACGGGGACTTGGTGCGCAAAAATCTTTCCTCGGAACTAGGATTTTCGAAGGAGCATCGCGACATTAACATCCGCCGCATTGGATATGTCGCTTCGGAAATCACGAAGAATGGCGGCATAGCAATTTGCGCGCCGATCGCGCCCTATGACGCGACGCGGAAGCACGTGCGCCAGCTGATCGAGCCCTTCGGCGGGTTCCTTCTGGTGCACATCGCCACTACGGTCGAGGTCTGCGAGCAGCGCGACCGCAAGGGACTCTATGCCAAGGCGCGCGCGGGCATTCTGAAGGAATTCACGGGAATCTCCGATCCTTATGAAGCTCCGGAGGATGCGGAAGTCACGATCAACACCGGCGAACTGTCGCCCGGGGAAGCGGCCCAGGAAATTATTCTGCACCTGGAACGCGAAGGCTTCATCGGAGTGAACCGGACGGGAGAATAAAGCGGACCAATTATGCCACTGCTAGCGGCCAAAATTCTGGTGGGCTTTGTTGTGGGCGTGCTCATTGGCATGACGGGCGTTGGGGGCGGCGTTCTGCTGCTGCCTATTCTGATTTTTGGTTTGAGGGTACCGCCGATCGTGGCCGTCGGTTCCGATGCGCTGTTCAATTTCTTCACGAAAATTCCGGCCGGCCTCTGGCATCTGAGGAAAGACACGGTACGCCGCAAGGTCGTAATCGCGCTTGCGGTCGGCAGCATTCCAGGCTCGATCGGTGGAGTGAAACTGCTGATGCACATCCGCTACCTCTACGGGGACGGAGTGAACAGTTTTATCAAGACCGCGGTGGGTGTGCTGCTCATCGTGATTCCCACGCTGCTGCTGTTACAAAAACAAATCGAAGAACGGGTCGCCAATCGCCCCCCGACTGCAAAGGGTTTCATGGGGATGGCAGTGATCGGCCTGGTAGCAGGTTTTCTGGTGGGTATGACCTCGGTGGGTTCGGGCAGCATCATTATGATGTTGCTGCTGTTGTTCTACAGTTTCCCGCCGAAGGTGAATGTCGGGACTGACATCGTGCATGCCGTGATCCTTACGGGCGTGACAGGATTTCTTCACTTCCGGCTGGGCAACGTCGACCCCAGGCTTGTAGTTTCGCTGCTGATTGGTTCCATTCCCGGTGGGTTGCTCGGTTCGCACTTGACCACACGAGTGCCCATGCTCTGGCTACGCCGGCTCCTCTGCGCCTTGTTGTTGATTACGGGAGCCCGCATGTTGTGGGCGTGATGTGACGAACATGATTCGGCATTCTGACGACATGATTCAGGAGAAAATGAGCTCTTCTTCTTACTCCGATATTTTGCATCGCATACAGCGGGCCTTGGGCGCAGCCCGTACCGTCTTCGCACGGTTTACGCCGGGCGCGATTGAGACCGAGTACAAAATCGGGCACGATCCGGTGACCGAAGCGGATCGCGCGGTGGATGCCCTGCTGCGCCAGAACCTGTTGCGCGACGGCGAAGGCTGGCTCTCGGAGGAGACCGCGGATAATCCTTCCCGCCTCGACAAGGAACGAGTGTGGATTGTTGATCCGTTGGATGGCACGCGCGAGTTTGTGATGGGGCTGCCCGAGTTCTGTGTCTCGATCGGTTACGTCGAGAAGGGCGTGCCCGTAGCGGGAGGAATCTACAACCCTGCCACCAAGGAGACTTTTGTCGGAGCGGTGGACGCAGGCGTGCTCTACAACGGGCGGCCTGCGCGTCCCAGCCAGCGCACCACGCTCGACGGAGCCCTCATCCTCGCCAGCCGCAGTGAGGTCAAGCGCGAGGAGTGGAAGCAGTTCGAGAATGGGTCCTTCAAAGTGCAAGCGATGGGTTCGGTGGCCTATCGGCTTGCGCTGGTGTCAGCGGGCCTCGCCGATGTTACTTTCACTTTGACACCCAAGAACGAGTGGGACGTGGTAGCGGGAGCGGCCTTGGTGAAGAGTGCGGGTGGTTTCGTCAGCACCCTGGAGAAGACGGACCTGACCGCCAATCGCCGCGATCCGCTGTTGTCGGGTCTGCTGGCGAGCGGACCGTTCCTGAAAGACCAAGTGCTTGCTCTGGTGGAACCCCACATCCGAGTGGCCGAATCGGCTCGCTAGCTTCTCCAGAGCATGCTTCAGCCAAAATCATTCTGCAGAAACCGACGGCAATCACGGTTGCGGCACAGATCTGTCGTCAGAATGCTGTCATCGCCGTTGATACTCGTCTGCCGCACGCTCCTGAGGCGGCCTTCTGGACGTACTTGACGTCGCCTCAGGAAAACCGATCTCAATTTCGGGACGTCCAACCTCAAGTGCATCCGGCGACTTCCGTACCCGGAAGTCGGAGTTCCTCAAGCGCGCATTTCTTTGCAGGATACGCTAGCACGTACCATAGTTTTGAGAGGCTCCATCGGAACTGCGGCTGGTTGGGGCGGAAGTGCCGCCCTGCGCCCGTGCTTGGAGCCCATCTTAGCCGCCAGTCCACGATCCAGATGCAGAACACATTTGTCTCGTTCTGTGACGGCCCACGCAGCGAAAGGACACAGAGCGGGACACCAAGTTCGTCGAACTTGGGCGTTATCTATGCGAAGTACGGGCGGGACAGTACTGGAGGCTTGAGAAACTGAAGTCGTTCGACGAATTTCTGGAGAGGCGTTTTCCGGAATCGAGGCGGAAGGCGTACTACCTGATGTCGATTCACGAACATCTACGCCGCAGGCGAGAAAGTAGCTAAGGCGCAGGGGAATGCTTGCCGTTCGAGGGTGAGAGTTTCGATCGCATGATTTCCGCCGTTGCTCCTCCTTACATGAACATTCAGAAAGCGCTTGCGGAAATTAACAGAATTCTCGTTTCCGGCGGCGGCCTGTCGGTAAGCCTGCATGTCCCGAGTTTTACGATCGCTGAACTTCTCCACCATGCCATCCCGAAACCAGTCCCGACGCTCTTTCGGCTATACGTACTGGCGAACTGGTTAGGGTTCCACTGCGCCGGCAGGACGGTTGGCTTTATGAAGGGGAGGACGGAATCGTTTCAGAGCGAGCGAGGAATGAGGATCGCGCTAAAGCGCGCTGGATTTGATACTTTCTCATTCCGCCGCGGAACCGGGCCGGCCGGCAAGACGTTTATTGCAAGCAAGAAATCGAAAGCGGCAGCGCGCATCTCCGCCTAAACCCAGACGCGTAGAGCAATTCGCTGAGGACGCCGAAGAAGTTAGACTTTCAATACTGCTTGATGTCCCGCCGCCCGTACCGCCGGGCCCAGCCAGAACTGGTTCCGTCCTACGGCCATCGCGGCTGTCTCCAAGTGAAGCGGAGGCAGCCTTCGAACCGAAAATTTCCCTGCTTGAACTGGTTTCGTCGACGCTTTTTTGACCCTGGCCGTTTTCTCGGCGATCTGCACCTGTGTGTTCTTTAAGGTCGTTGTCCTTCGGGTATCTATTGCTCACCCTGATCTCTTCGTACAGTGTGCTTGCGGACTTAAACCCTTGGTCCCCGAATCT
Source organism: Acidobacteriaceae bacterium (assembly GCA_003136335.1). The sequence goes on from PLEA01000340.1 coordinate 6,856, forward strand.
TTATACCCGAGGGAAAACCCATGTTGCTTGTGAACCCGGCTTTAATGTATGGGATTGGCGAACCGAAGAAACGGCCCAAGCTCGTTCTGGCGCTGGTGTTGATGGGCTACTGTTTATTCCTGGCAGGCTGCAGTGGATTTTCAACTGGTTCGAACGCGTCGTCTCAAACACCTTCACAACCGGTTTCCACGCAAACCGTACTGCCCAGTGCAACGGTCGGGAGCAGCTATCATACGGTGCTGTCGGTCAGCGGCGGGCAGGCTCCGTATATCTTTGCTTTGAGTCAAGGGGAGTTGCCGCCGGGATTGGTTCTCAACCCGTTGATCGGCAGCCTTTCTGGAATTCTGACTCAGGCGGGAACTTTTAAGTTCACGATTACGATTACCAGCGAACCGGTGGTTGGCCCCAGGGGCGGCCCCCGCGATCTTGCTGCTGCGGTTGGGCGCACCTATACGATGACGGTTTCTACGGGCAACAACCGCGCTGTCACAGTTCAGATTTCGCCATTAGATCCGTCGATTGCGGCTGGCGGGAAGATCCAGTTCGCCGCGGCGGTAAGCAACACCAGTAACACAGCGGTTACCTGGTCGGCGAGTGCAGGGACTATCTCTTCCAGCGGATTATTCACAGCACCCAGCACGAGCAGCGCGCAGCCGATCACGGTCATGGCCAGCAATGCAGAGCAGAGCACTGCGAAGGCAAGCACTGGGGTCACGATTACGACTGCACCGATTACGACTCCACCCACGAGCTCCCCGTTTGTAATTACTACTTCCAGTGTGCCTCCTGCCGTGGTGGTCACACCTTACGCAGCATCGTTGGCTGCGAGCGGCGGACAACCTCCGTACCACTGGGGCGTCGCTTCGGGCTCCCTGCCTGCAGGCTTGCAATTGGGTGCGGGCACAGGAACCCTGTCTGGATCCTCCACCCAAGCCGGAACCTATACCTTTATCGTGCAGGGGACGGATGCGGCCTCGCATACGGCGCAGCGGAGTCTTTCTCTGATCGTGTCGGCGGCGCCTCCGCCACCGGCGCCCGCGAGCAATTGCGGGCCGCCGGCTTACAACTGTTCCCGGAGCGACCTGCAGGTTGTTCAGGTGCCGTCGACTCCGCCCAACATGGGCGGCCTTTTAGGCGCGAACACGATCGTTACCGACCCCAACTTTGGCAACCGCATCGTGCGGGTTACGGATGGGAATGTCGATCCCACCCCGGTCTATAAGAACCGTACTTACGAGACCGCTGCCAGCGGAAGCGCGGATGATAATCTCTGGAACACAGACTCGACTCTTTTCATTGTGCAGGATACCGGCACAGGCGGTGTTCCGTACACCTTTGATCCGAGCACGTTCCAGGCGGGCAGGCTTTATGCCTCAAGCTTTCCCGCTACCAATGGAATGAAACTGCCGGGTGGCGGCATTTGGAGCCACGTGAACCCGAACATTCTTTATACCTACTCAGGAACTGTCATCAACAAGTACGACTTCACGGACCGAATGAATCCGCCATCTCCGCAAGCAGTCTATGACTTCACGAGCAGTCCCAATTGTCTGCCGGCAGGGTTCACGGTAACCTGGGATACCGTGGGTGGTGTGAGCGGCGATGACAGCGTCTTTGGCATGGGATATTCCAATGCCGGGTCCCAGGAAACGGGCGTCTACGTGGTTGCCTACAAGGCCGGAAGCGGTTGCAGCGTGTTGAATACGCAGACCGGGCAAGTGAGTGGCGATTGGGGAGCGTCGGGCACGATCAACATAGCGGATCGCTGGACGATCCACAACGTGAAGATGTCAAAGGACGGGAACTGGATGATCATCTCCAGCAACATCTGCACGTCGTCGAGTTGCTCTCAGAATCCCTACTTCTGGCAGATCGGGACCACGAACGTGAGTTCCTGCGGGGTAGGGGGCTACTGCGGCGGCCACTTCACTGAGGGCTACACGCACTGGGTCAATAACAACAACTCGTCGCCATGGGCAAGCCAGGTAATCCGCGCATTCGCCACGCCAACGGTTGCTAGTCTCCTAACAACGCAGACGCCCCCTTCATCGGATTGGGCGATGGACCAGCACCAGTCGTGGAACAACGTGCAGCCTGGGGATTCCCTGCCGCTGCTATCGACCACATGCACCGTTACTAGCCCGTTTACCGCTCCGTGGGACAATGAAATTATTGGTATCGCGCCGGACGGCAGCGGGAAGACATGGCGATTCGCTCATAACTTCATTTCTACCCGCTCGCTCAACTTCAGTACCCAAATCGGCATTGGCACGGTTTCGCAGGATGGGAAGTTCTTCCTCTTCTCGTCCGACTGGATGGGTAACCTTGGGTCCGAGTCAGGGGCGGCAACCTGCACCCTCGGCAGCGACTGTCGCGGCGACGTTTTTGTCGTCGAATTGAAGTAGGCCCGCGCGGGCCCGCGAATACCTCAGTCGTAGAACGCGGGCCCGCACCGGCATTCGCAACCCGGCAATTGCCGCTCAGGCTCCCCCGGCCGACTCTCGTGGCTTCCTCAGCCTGCAGCGGACAATTGCCGTCAGGAACTCGCGGGTAACCCGGTTGTGCAGCGGCTTCATTCGCCGGATGGGGACGAGTTCCAATTCCTCGACAACAAATGGGCTGGTTTGGAGAATCTTTTCGAACCGCCGAATGGTCATCTGGTTCAACCCGCCCTCGACTTCACCAAACTTTCTGGCTCCGTCGGTCTTGAACTGAGCACGCCATCGAATGAGCGCCTCCTCCTTCAGGACAATGTGGGCCCAGGGAAAAACCGAGAACAAATGGCCGCCCAGCGGGTGATACCAGGTGGGGCCGAAGCTGACGAAGGCGCAGCCGCCCGGTTCGAGCAATGAATACATGGTCTGCAAGACCGCGCCGGGTTCCGCAAAATGTTCGAAGGAGTCGAGGGAAACGATGACCTCTACCGGACTGGCCACGGAGGTGACGAACTCGCACTTGGCGGCGACTCCGGCCTTCTCTGCCTGCTCCCGCCCAAGCTGCAACCACTTCTCTCCCATGTCGAGACCGATGACGCGCCTGGCTCCGAGCAGGGCCATCTCCTTCACCTCCACGCCGGGACCGCAGCCGAAATCGAGGACTACTTTGTCCTTGATTTCCGATTCGATTCCGGGCAACAGAATCCGCAGCTTGCTTTTGCCTTCGTAAGCTTCACCACCCATTGTGGAAGGAACCTGGGGAGCAATCAGGCGCAGGAGGTGATACTGAAGCGCGGCAAGCATACGGGGCAGCCTGATGATACAGAAGCGGAAGCGGGGATGTCGATCAAAACGGGCTGTGGGTAGTGGAATCAGTCTGACGTTGGAAGAGAAAAATCATGAACCAAAGGACACGAAGTTTCACGAAGGGATTGATTTGTAGGAGCTTCCTTCGTGTACCTTCGTGTCCTTTGTGGTAGTGGCCGTCAAATTGAGCCACAACCGGGCTGTGCTTTCCGAGAGAGCCGGGCCGCGAGGTCTTTACGAACTGTAGTAAAATCAGGTCTCTCGGAGAGTGAGGAAGCCGTTCATCGTTCGAGTATCCTCGATATGAAATGTTGAGACCGGTCAAACTGGCAACTCTGGGCGTGCTTCGAGGCAGCGGGATTTTCAGGTGGGTGACGAACAGCCGTTGGCGCCAGCAGCGGCTTTTGATCCTCTGCTACCACGGTACCTCGCTCGAAGATGAGCATCTGTGGCGGCCCCAGCTTTATATTCAACCGCAAAAGCTGGAACAGCGCCTCGAGTCCCTGAAGACGGGACAATTTTCCGTGCTGCCTCTGGGTGAAGCTTTGCAGCGGCTTCGGGCTGGGACCCTGCCGCCGCGCAGCGTCGCACTGACCTTTGACGACGGCGGCTACGATTTCTTTCGGCAGGCTTATCCGTTATTAAAGCACTATGGTTTTCCGGTCAGCGTCTATCAGACCACCTACTACACATCGGTCGAGCGGCCGATCTTCAACCTGATCTGTTCCTATATGCTGTGGATGCGGCGGGGCGAGGTCATTGCGGATGGCGAAAGTTTGGGCTTGCAAAAGCGGTTGGACTTGCGGAGCGAGGCTAGCCGCTCTGTCGTGGTGCAAGATCTGATTCAAAGCTCGGAGCGGGATCACAGAAGCGGATTGGAGAAGGATGAGATCGCAGCGCAACTGGCCCGAGTTCTGAACATTGATTATGACCGCCTTCGCGCAAAGCGAATCCTGCAGCTGATGAACCAGCGCGAATTGCAGGAAATCTCCCGCAACGGAGTTGAGGTTCAGCTGCACACTCATCGTCACCGCACCCCGGAGGACGAAGCGCTATTCCGCAAGGAAATTCAGGAAAACCGCTCGACGATTCAGAAGGCAACGGCCACGGAGCCGGTTCACTTCTGCTATCCCAGCGGGGTCTACCACCCGGCGTTCCTACCCTGGCTACGGAAGGAGAACGTGGTGTCTGCAACCACCTGCGACGTCGGCCTGGCCGGGCGTCGGAGCGAGAGCCTCTTGCTGCCGCGTTTCATCGACCATCAGAATCGTACCCAGCTTGAGTTCGAGAGCTGGATCACAGGAGTGGGCGATCTGCTGGCGGTGCGGCGGAAGGCGGCCGATCACCTTTAGTTGGCGGATTGTCATTCCGATAGGTCTCCGATTGTCATTCCGAGCGGAGCGAGGAATCTGGGTTTGCGACGGCACAGGCAGAAACCAAGATCCCTCGCTTTGCTCGGGATGACAGCTTGAGTCGGGATAATAGGGCGAGTGGCGTCGGGATGACAGGGCGGATGATTCGAATGACAGGGCGAGAGGAGCCTACCGTCCTCCGAGCGCCGTCCAAATCAGCTTCGTGGTCTCCATGAGCCAGATCTTGGCAGACTGGCGGCGGCGCCACCAGGGTTGTTGAAACTCGGGGTCGGCCACGCCATCGATCCAGAGATGAATGTTCGGCTCACGCCGGAGCACCCTTCTCCAGAGGATTCCGGCCCGTCGCGTGTGATAGTACGAGGTCACAATGGCAATCGCTTGCCAATGGCGCTCCTGAATGCACGGGATGACAGCCGCGGCTTCCTGCACGGTAGAATCCACGTCCCCGCCCATCTCACAAAAATCGACGCGGGCGGCCAGGTCGCTGCCGTAGGTCCGTTCGAGATAGGCCCGGGCAACCGGTGGGATGGACTCCCCCCAATAGGATTCCTTGGGAACGCTAAGCAAGGCTCGGCCGGCAACCCCCCGACGCAGCAAGTCCATAGCCCCGGCGATGCGAGCCTTTTCGGCGGCAATCGAACCCTGTAGCACGATAGCCGCATCGACACGGTCCGGCGGTGAGTCGCTGGCGATTAAGAGGTCTCCGCCCCACACCAACAAGCAGACGACAACGACGATTGCCGCGGCGAGCAACCACCGCAGTACGCGGAATGAAGCCACGCGGGCCGAAGCTACGCGAGAAAGGGGCCTGGCGGGCGCTGACATCCCATAAACTCCGCAATACCGAAGCGGGCCGGGTGCTGGGCGCGACGGGTATTGCCCGAAAAGCGCCCCGATTCTAGCACGCGCACGAGCGGTTATCTGGACATAGACTACGCTTTGTGCCAACCTGAAACCCGTGCGCTGGCAACAAACTCAGTTCGGCGATCCTGACAGCTTCTGCGCCACAGGTGCCACAGATCGGACCGAAGTGAAATGAGCCTAAAAACCCGGGCCCTGATCAATGTGGCCTCAAGTTGGGGCGGCTTAGGCGTAAACATCGCCGTCGGCTTCTTTCTCTATCCGTTTATCCTGCATCATCTCGGGGATGAAGCATCAGGTCTGTGGACATTGATCTACTCCTTTACGGGCTACTACGGCATCTTCGACTTCGGCATCCGGTCTTCTCTGATCCGGTACGTGTCGAAGTTCCGGGCGACGGGAGACAAAGACGAACTGACGCGGCTGATCAACACCAGTCTTTTTACCTACACGTGTGTGGGGTTGTTTTTATTGATACCGACTACGTTGGTCGGTTTCTATGTGGACCGGATCTTCCGGATTCCACCCAATTTTTATTATGACGCCCGAATTTTGTTCCTGATGGTGGGATACGCCACGGCACTGGGTTTCCCCTTGGGCATCTCGGGGGGCGTCCTGGAGGGACTGCAAAGGTTCGACCTGATTAACTGGAGCAACATCATCACGACATTCGTGCGGGCGGCTCTGATCGTCTATGTTCTCAAACACGGCCTTGGGCTGCTCAGCGTAACCCTGA
>PLEA01000476.1 GCA_003136335.1 Acidobacteriaceae bacterium
TGCCGCGGGAGAAACTTCCCCGCCCGCAGCATATTGTTCAAAACCCTCTGCGGGCCCTATCATGAGAATTGCTCCGGCGCTCTGGAGTAGCTTTTCGACGCTCTGAGCTGTGTGCCCCTGGTCAATGGGCAGGAATGCCGCACCAGATTTCAGAACCCCAATCATAGCTACAATCCACTCGGGCGAGCGGGGCAAGCGTATGCCAACCACCTTGTCGGGGCCGGCGCCGTGGGCTCGCAACATTTGAGCGATTCGCTCGGCCCTGGAGTTCAGCTCCGCAAAACTAAGCTGCTCCCGATCCCCTATAACGGCAATTGCGTGCGGTCGGCGTGTAACCTGAGTCTCGAAGAGCTCGTGGACACAGAGGTTGTCGGGATAGTTCCGCGCAGTGGCGTTCCATTCGACAAGCTGCCGGCGAGTTTCTTCGGCAGTCAAAACAGGAAGATCTTTAATCAAGCAATCACGATCCTGTGTGATGCCCGCAAGAAGCGCGGAGAAGGCGGCTAACACTCTCTTGATGGTTGCGGCTTCAAATAGATCTGTGCTGTATTCCATTCGCCCCAAAAGCTCTGCGCCCGATTCCCAAATGTCGAACGCCAGATCGAAGGTAGCAATAGCGCGGTCGAGAGGCAGCTCGCGGCCATCTCGTGCGCTGTCGCCGGCGCCCCGTCTGGGCGCGTTGAAGAGTTGAAAGGTAACCTGGACCAGAGGATTGCGGCTCAGGTCGCGTTCCGGGTGGAGCTCTTCTACCAGCTTCTCGAACGGCAGGTCGGCATGCGCATAAGCCTCCAGCGCCAGCTCTTTCACCCGCCCGAGAAGCTCCCGAAACGTGGGATTCCCCCGCAGGTTGACTCGCAGCGCCAGCGTATTCACGAAAAATCCAATCAGCCCTTCCGTCTCAACGCGTCCCCGCCCCGCCGTCAGTGTTCCCACCGTAAAATCTTCCTGCCCCGTATACCGGGAGAGCAGCACCTCGAACGCCGCCAGCAGCGTCATGAACAGCGTCGTTCCCTCCTCTTGCCCCAGTTGCTTGAGTCCCGCCGTCACCTCCGCATTCACCTCCAGCAACTCCCGGCTTCCACGGTAACTCGCTACCGCCGGCCGGGACCGGTCCATCGGCATGTGCAGCTGCGGCACCCCTTCCAGTTGCTGCTTCCAGTACTCTACCTGCTCCAACAGCCGCTCTCCCCTAAGCCACTCCCGTTCCCATACCGCATAGTCGGCATATTGAATCGGCAGATCCACCAGTGCCGCCTTCCTGCCCTCCCGTTCAGCCTCATACAGTGTGGCCAGCTCCCGGAAAAAGATTTCCATCGACCACCCATCGGAAATGATATGGTGCATCGTCACCAGCAGTACGTGCTCGCTTGCGCTCAATCGCAGCAGCCCTACTCGCAGCAGCGGTCCTTGCTCCAGATCAAACGGCTGTTGCGCCTCCACCCTCGCCAACCGCACCGCCTCGACTTCTCGCCCCGCTGCTGTAGCCCCCTCCACGCAGGTAAGAACCACCCCTAGCGCCGGCTCTGGCGCGATGCATTGCATCGGCTCCCCGTTCTGCGCCACGAACGTGGTACGCAGTGACTCATGACGCACCGCCAGTTGGTTCACTGCTCGTTCCAGAACGTCCCGATCGATCTGCGTATCCATGCGCAGCGCCGCCGGGATGTTATAAAAACTGCTCCCCGGAATCAATCGGTCCAGAAACCACAACCTCCGCTGCGCAAAGGAACACGAACCCCTGAAGAATTCTTCCCTGTCTGGCGTGAGCAAGCGTTCAAGCCTCCCCTTCGTATCTCATCTCAGCTCGAAATAGCATCCATTTGAGGTCAGCGTGTCTTAGCGAAGAGGGACAAATTCTTGGCGCCGGACGTTCTGCCGCCAAAACTAACCAAGACTATTCCCACTGCTCCGCCGTTGGCTTTGTCCCTTCGGCTTTCCTTTGGCCTCAGGGATCGTAGCGATATCTTCCTCCGCAACGATGATCAAACGCTCGAAGGGCGGATCGCCTTTTCTTACGGAGAAATAACTAGATCACACGTCAGGGTGAAATTTCTACTTGCCGCTTCGATGACACTCACGTTGTCACGACGGCCATTTGAGATCGGTAGCATGGGGCTTGGGAAAATCATGTTTTCGCAAGCAGCGTCTCCTCGAGATCCGTAACGATGACGTCTGCGATGGCAGCTTCGTGCTTATGCAAGAATAGATGACCTCCGGAGAACATGGTTCGCGCAAACCGCACCGCTGTTTGTGCACCCCAGTCATCCAGGTGTGTCCTCGTCACCCACCGGTCTTCAGAGCCGCCGAAAGCCGTTATCGGGCAGTCCAAAGGAGGTTCGCTCGCGTAGCGGTAGGTTTCACAAAGTTGATAATCGGCACGTATTGTAGGAAGGAGAATTTTCATGAATTGCGGATCGTCATAGATTGCGTCAGGAGCATAGTTCATCGATCGCAACCGCATCAGAAATTCCGTTTCAGGTAACCGATGCAAAAAGTCCTCTGAATCGGGTGACTGCGGCGAGCGGCATGCCGATGCAAATAAATGCAGCGGTAACTGACCGCTCGATCGCCGGAACTGCCGAGCGACTTCAAATGCGATCAGCGCTCCCATACTGTGCCCGAA
>PLEA01000306.1 GCA_003136335.1 Acidobacteriaceae bacterium
GCCATCATCAGGTAGACAGGGATCAACAGCACGGAACCGAACATCATCAGCAGGGCGCGCTTGCCGATCCGGTCGACCCAGAGGCCGAACAGGGGAGTAGCGATCATGGCAAATAGAGTCAGAGTGCTGGACAGAAATCCTCCGAACTCTCGCGAGGTCCCGTGCGCCTCGATGAAGAATTTCACAGCGAAGGTCTGGAAGGGGAAGATGGCTGAGTAGAAAGTGACGCAGAGGGCGACGATGTACCAGTAGCTGACGCCAAACTTGAACAGATCAGCAAAGACAACTTTGTCGGTGGAGGCTTCGCCGAGGTGGAAGTTTTTCTCGGCTTGCACTTCCATCATCCAGTAGATGATTGCGCCCACGACGCAAAATGCGGAAAGGCCGAGGGCAATTAGAAACGGCCAGCGCCAGTTGGCATATGCAGCGCGCGCCCAGGTCGGGGAGTTCAGCGCGGCGAACGAGCCCAGGCGACAGATGGTGAGGTTGATGCCGAAAGCGAAACTCAGCTCTTTGCCTTTGAACCAGCGGGCGAGCGCGGCGGTGACCGCGACATTCAGAGATTCCGCTCCCATGCCGAAGATGAGGCGTCCCGCGGCCATTACAGAAAGGTGACCCGAGGTAGCGGTGATGGCAGGGCCGATGAAGCAGAGCACGCCGAAAATCATCAGAGATTTTCGCAGACCGAGGCGATCGATGATGAAGCCGCCGATGACGACGGTGAAGATGTTTGGGAAACTGTAGATCGCCTGGAGCAGGCCGATATTTTCGTCCGTGAAGCCCAGTTGTTGCTTTAAGACGTCGGCGAGGGGGCTGAGCGCGTCATAGGCATAATAGCTGCCGAACATGGCCAGGCTCAGAAAGATCAGCACCATCCAGCGATAGAGGCGGGTGGGCTCAGGACGGAGGGTTTCGTGCATCAGTGCTCTTTTCCGAGCAGATTGAACTCCGGGAAATTCACGAGCAGAGAGAGATTAGCAGAGTGTGCCGACGGCTTCTAGCCGCTCAAACGCGTTTGATTGTCGAATTCTTGACCGCCGAATTTTGCCGGACAGGTTGGCCACGCCTGGCCGAGAACCACCACCTCTGGTGGAACTGGGCCAGCAGAGCGGCGAGTGACGAGTCGTCGAATCGGCTCTCTCTTTCTTAAACCGCTAAAAACAATGCAATTAAGAAATGCCGGCGCTCGCTCGGCATTGGCATTCGGGCTGCACGCTGCCGGAACAACGAGTTCGGCCCCGGACCAGGCTGTTTGTGCTCAAACAGCTGGACGGGGGACACCATCCTAAAGGAGTATCTCCCATGCGTTTCCGAACGTACGGTCTGTCCTTTGCCTGCCTGTTGGCTCTCGCTCTCTCGACCCTTGGCTGCAACAACACCCTAAACCCTTTGTGCGGTAGTGCCAGGCCGGCGCCGCTTATCGGCTCATTGTCGCCAAGCATACTGACTTTTGCGCAAGTGCAAGACGGCCCGATCCTCGTCGTGAATGGCAGCCACTTTGTTTCGGCTTCGGAAGTAGTGATTAACGGAACGCCGTTGGCGACGACCGTGCTCAGCGATCAGCAGTTGCAAGTGAAACTCTCAAGCGATGTGATATCGGGCTCCGGAACGGTGAAGGTGATGGTGCAGACACCGAGCGGGAATTCCGGAAACGTGGGCTGCACTAGCGGAGGCAACAGCAGCATACTCGATTTAGTCGTCAACTAAGCTCGGTCTAGAAAAAGATCGATGATCGGGAAACATCTCGTAATAAATGGAGACTCAGGGGCTTGAAGCCCAGCATCTTTTGAGACTGCGAGGGGCACGGCCGGGGTGGTTGCGGAAGAACGCTTCCGCGAGGTTGATGTTATCCTCAGCGGCTAAAGCCGTCATTCATTTTGCACGACTTGCGGCGCGGCTAGAAGCCGCGCCCTTTCAAAACTGAGCCGCAGGCCGAGCTTTTCAGCAGTCTGTGAAGCCGTGCCGTTGCCAAGACCATTTATGAGATTACTTCCAGCGACCGCCTAGCTTCCGATGTAGCGTGCATACAGAGTGCGCGCGACGGCCGTGTCGGTGGTGCCTTTGATGATGGCGCGGCCGTCAGGGAAGAGCGTCATCTCGTAAGGGTCGTGCCAGAACTTCAGGACGAAATCGTTGTGGCGGACTGTGCCGTGGGGCTGGAGGCGGCGGTTCATCTCGGCGAAATCGATGGGGCGCTGGCGCTCATGGATTTGCACGGAATTTCTGCCGCACAGCGTAATGTGCGGGCGGCCTTCGCCCGCGAGATGCACGAGATCGCGCTCGCCGCAGGCGCGGCAACCGTGGCGTGGCGTGGCGGCGGAGATTTCGGCGTGCTGGTTGGTCCAGACGTCGAACGAAAACAGTGTGCGCCGCAGGTGGGGAGCGCTCGGGCCAGCGATCAGGAATTTGAGCGCCTCGGTGGCGGCGATCGAGGCTACGAGATTTACTGCCGAGTTGAGGATGCCGGAGGTCTCGCAAGTCTCGACCATGCCTCGTGGCGAGTCCGGGAAAAGGCAGGCTAGACAGGCGGTTTGACCGGGCAGGATGTTCAAGGTGACGGCATAGCTTCCAACCGCGGCAGAATAGATCCAGGGAAGGGAGCGATCCACGGCGTAGTCATTGATCAAGTAACGGGTTTCGAAGTTGTCGGTGCCGTCGAGGATCAGCGACATTCCTGCGAGCAAGAGTTCAATATTTGCGGGGACTAGATCTTCAACCTTTGGCTCAATGCCGATCTCAGAGTTGAAGGCGGCGATCTTACGGGCGGCGGCAATGGCTTTGGGAAGAGACTGCTCCGCGTCCCTTTCATCGAAGAGCGATTGGCGCTGCAGATTGCTGGGCTCGACGTAATCACGATCGATGATGCGCAGAGTTCCCACGCCAGCCCGGGCCAGCAGTCCGGCGAGGGCGGAGCCGGTGGCGCCGCATCCGACGATCGCGACTCGGGCGGCTGCCAGCTTTTGCTGGCCTTCTGCGCCGATGCCAGGGAACAGGATTTGCCGAGAGTAGCGTTCGTCCACGGCGGAATTACGCTGCGAAATTTGCGATTGCTGTGCCAAAGAGGTCACCAGTGTCAGGCTCTAAAACCTTTATTATAAGGGGCTGGCTTGCGGTGGATGATTGCCAATGCCGGGCTCTTCTTGGAAGCCCGGGCCAGAACCGTTCGAACAACGGCCGCTGGGCGCATTCCATCGAATTGAAATAGCGCCTGGGCCTGAGGACACTGTTTGCTGAAACGGTACGCGACACTTCGGACTGCGATGGTCCTGCTGTGCTCTGCGGTCGTCGCGTCGGAGAATGCGTCGGGGACTGCGGCGCAGGCGGGAGGTTCCTCGGTGTCTCAAGGGAACAAGTCGGAAAGTTCTTCTCAGCCGAGTGAAACCCGATCGAGTGTGACCCAATCGAACGCTACGCAATCCAGTGCATCTCCCTCGAGTCCGTCCGAGCCGAAGTCTGAGCCCACAGGTCAGCAAGAGACACAACTGCCTTCCCAAAGTGAGGTTGCCGGGTATGAAGGGAAGCTTGTCCAATCCATCGAGATTCCCGGCACGACGGAAAGCGATCGTGAGCACATGCTGCAGTTGGTGCCGCAGAAAGTAGGAGAACCGTTGGATCGCGGGCGGGTCCGCGACAGCATTCGCGCGCTGTATGCGACCGGGCGCTTTGCCGACATCCAAGCGGAAGTCGCGCCCTCGGGCGATGGAGTTGCGCTCGTTTTCACGACCTTAGCTAACTTTTTTGTGGGCGCGGTCGAAGTGGAGGGCGCTCCGACCCATCCCAATTCGAATCAGATCGTCAACGCGTCGAAGCTGCAGTTGGGAGAACTGTATACGCAGGAGAAGTTGCAGCGCGCGCTGGAGAACGTTCGGCAACTCATGCAGGAGAACGGTTACTACCGGGCGCGGGTGACCGCCGAGAGCGTGTCGAACCCGGCCAACCAGCAGGTAAACATTCTCTTCCACATCAGCCGAGGGGAGCAGGCGCGCGTAGGAGAAGTGAAAGTCACAGGCACATCGGTCATGTCTTCTTTAGAAGTGCAGGATATCGCGCACCTGAATCGCGGTGACCGGGTTACCGCCGAGCGGGTGAGGAGTTCACTGCAACGGCTGCGCAAGAAATTTCAGAAGCAAAATCGCGCATTGGCGCAGGCCTCCATTGCGGAGCAGCTATCCCACCCAGAAACGAATCGGGTCGATTTCACGTTCCAGCTCGATCCGGGTCCGGTGGTGGTGATTTACGCCCGCGGTTACCATATCAGCCGCGGCGTCTTGAAGAGGGAGATTCCGGTCTACGAAGAGAACGCGGTGGACGACGATCTGCTGAATGAGGGAAAGCGGAACCTGACCGACTATCTGCAGACGCGCGGCCACTTCGATGCCAAGGTCGACATCCTGAAAGAAAGTGACGCCAAGACCATGCGGGTGATCTACCAGATCGATCCCGGGGCCGTGCACAAGCTGGTCCTGGTGGAGATCAGCGGCAACAAGGATTTTCTGGACACGGCGAAGCTGCGATCCTACCTGCAGATTCAGCAGGCTAGCCGCTTTGTGAGCCACGGACGCTATAGCCAAGCCCTGCTAAAGAGTGATGTCGCGACTTTGGAAGGGTTGTACCGGTCCAGCGGATTCCGCCAGGTTCAGATTCAAACCAAAGTTGACGACAACTACCGCGGGGCGGAAAACAAGCTGGCGGTCCACATTCATATTGAAGAAGGAGTCCGGACGCGGGTAGGGGAGTTGCACGTTCTGGGTACCCAAAAGGTCGCGGCCAGCAAACTCCCCGAACTGGCCACGCAACCGGGCCAGGCTTATTCCGAACAGGATCTGGCGAACGATCGGGAGAGAATCCTTAATTTTTATTTCGACCACGGGTTTCCCAATGCGACGCTTGAGATCACCACGAAGGCTACGGAACATGAGCCCAATCGCGAAGACGTGACGTTCACGATTCAGGAGGGAGAGCGCTTCACGGTGAATCGCGTGATGGTTGCGGGAACCGAACATACGCGCGATTACGTGGTGCAACGAGAGTTGCAGGTTCACGAGGGAGAAGCACTGAGCCAGCAGGATCTCCTTAATACTCAGACCCGGCTGTATGACCTGAGCATCTTCAGCCAGGTGGACACGGCGGTGCAGAACCCGGAGGGAACCGATCCGCAGAAAAATGTCCTGGTACAGGTGCAGGAGGCGAAGCGCTACACCTTTACTTATGGAATTGGATTGGAGTTCGAGACGGGTCTGCCAGCGGGGACGACCGCACCGCAAGGGACCACAGGAGTGAGCCCCAGAGTTGAGTTCGATGTGACGAGGCTGAACGTTGGCGGGCGCAACCAGACCCTGACGTTCCAGTCCCATGTGGGACGATTGCAGCAGCGCGGGCTGGTAAGTTACGCCATCCCGAAGCTGTTCGACAACGACAAGTTCAAGCTGATCTACACCGCTTTTTACGACAACAGTCTGGATGTGGCTACGTTCACTTCGCAGCGGCTGGAGGGGAAAATTGACCTGCGGCAACAGTTTGGAAACTCCGGGAATGAGCCGGGAACTCGGGCGGGCCCGAATGCGATAACTTACCGGTACGATTTTCGCCTGGTGAAAGCTGGCCATTTCGCGAATAATTTTAGTGAAATTGCGCTGTTGTCTCTTCCCGCGCGAGTGGGCGGCCCAGGCTTCACTTTTATTCACGACAAGCGGGACAACCCATTGGAAAGCACCAAGGGAGACTACTCTACTCTGGATGGCTTTGCCTCTTCCACGCACTTCGGGTCGGAAAGCGATTTCGGTCGCGCTCTGGGACAGAATTCAACCTATTATGCGTTTGGAGGAAAGGGTAGGGCCGGACGGCAATTCGTGTTTGCCCGTTCCACGAGCCTTGGCCTGCAACAGCCCTTTGGAGGCACCAAGGTTGTTCCTCCGGGAGCCTGCCCCACTGATCCCAATACTCACGAGTCGACCTGCCAGGGGATTTCACTGATACCGCTGCCTGAACAATTCTTCGCCGGTGGCGGCAACTCTCATCGCGGATTCGGGTTAAATCAGGCAGGTCCTCGAGATCCGGGCTCAGGTTTTCCTGTCGGCGGTACGGCGCTGTTCGTTAACAACCTGGAACTACGCTTTCCCCAGACCACCCTGCCCTATCTGGGGGAAGGATTCGGCTTTGCCATTTTTCACGATATGGGGAACGTGTTCACGGCGGGGCATGACATGTTGAAGGGGCTGATGCGCTGGCACCAGCCTAATCCCAGTCAATGCCTGTCCGGTGGTACAACGAACTCACAGTGCTATACCCAATTCAATAACTCCGGTTATGATTACACTTCGCATGCGGTCGGAGTGGGGGTACGGTACAAGACTCCAATTGGACCCTTGCGTTTTGACTTTGGCTACAATCTGAATCCGACCAGCTACTTCCAGACGGTTACGGTTACAGATCCAATCACCAAGCAAACGACAAGTGTACTGGAGACCCAGCGGTTGCGGCATTTCAACGTATTTTTCAGCATAGGCCAGCCATTCTGATGGATAGAGTTTGTACAAAGAAAATGGTCGCAGCGGTGGCGCTCGCCTTATTTGTGAGCGCTCTGTTGCTGCCTGCGGCCTGGGCCGGCCAGGTGATCGACCGCATCGTAGCCACGGTGAACGGGCACATTATTCTGCAGAGCGACTGGGACGAAGCGCTACGCTACGAGGCCCTGCTCAACGGCCGCGCGTTCAACCAATTCAGTGACGAGGATCGCCGGGCTGTCCTCGACCGGCTGATCGATCAAGAACTGCTGGGGGAGCAGATGAAGTCTGCGTCTTTCGAGCATGCCTCGGAGGCTGAGGCGGCCGCTCGTGTGGCGGAGGCGCGGAAGCAGTATCGGGAGGCGGCGACTGATGAGGGCTGGCATTTGGTGCTGAGCAGGTTCGGGTTGTCGGAAAAAGATCTGGTGGCGCACGTGCAGCAGCAAATCGATCTCATGCGTCTGGTGGATGCTCACCTTCGTCCAGCGGTGCAGATTGATTCCAAAACCATCGAAGCCTATTACCGGGAGAAATTTGTCCCACAGTTGAAACAATCCATCGTCGCCGAGGTGCCCTCGGCCGACGTCGCCGCCAAGATACGCGAGTTGCTTACTCAAGAGAAGGTCAATGAGATGATGATTTCCTGGCTGCAGTCCCTACGCTCGGAGAGCAAAGTGAGCGTGCCCGGCATGGCCGGCGCCGGGGACGGGGTACAGACGCGGTGACGGATCCCGCCGCCAGTCCGCGACGCTGGTGGAAATATCTGCTCCTTACCACTGGTGTCATCGTCGTTGCCGTGCTGGCCGCACTCTGGTACACCACCACCAATTCTTTTCAAGCCTATGTGCGCAGGCGCGTGGTCGCCGAGATGGAGAGGATTACGGGAGGCCGCGCGGAAATTGGCAGCTTCCACGTTGTCCCTTTCCACCTGCAGGTAGAAGTGCGAAACATTACCGTGCATGGGAGGGAATCTCCAAGCGACGTTCCGCTCGCGCACGCCGACAGCCTGGTCGCGCATTTGAAAGTTATCTCGTTTTTGCGCACCGAGTTCGGCTTCCACTCGGTGACTCTCGAACATCCGGTTATTCACATTGCCATTGGGCCTGATGGCGGCACGAATGTTCCGACTCCCAAGGGGATGGGAACGCCTTCTTCGCAGAACACTCCGATTGAGCAGCTGTTTGCGCTGTCCATTGATCACCTATTGATGCGGAACGGCGAACTGCTGTGGGCGGACCGGAAAATTCCGCTGAACTTTGCCGTTCATGGCACCGACTTGAAGATGGATTACTCGTTTCTGCGCGGCCGTTATGAAGGCCATCTCACGGTGGGCAAAGTGGATAGTGCGGTCGAGGAGTTCCGTCCATTCGCCTGGATGACTACAGTCGAGTTCAGCCTGGGGACGACCTTCGCTGAAGTGAAATCGTTGCGGTGGAACTCCGGCCGGTCGTCTCTGCAGGCGAACGGTCGCATCAGCGATTTCCGCGATCTCCACCTGGACGGAAGCTATGACGCTCACCTCGATCTTGCAGAGGCTGCGGCGATTGCTCGGCGGCACGACCTGCGCGAAGGTAGCGCCGAGTTCAAAGGCAGCGGCCAATGGTCGCTCAAGGAGTTCAGTAGTTCGGGAAGTTTGGCGTTGCGCGAGATAGGCTGGCAGAACGATCAGATTACGCTCAAGAGGGCGAGTGCGACTTCGGAATACTCGGTGACGGATGAGCAGATCAAGCTGTGGAAGCTGCAGGGAAAGTTGTTTAGCGGGAGTTTCACGGGCGATGCCCAGGTGGACAACTGGCTGCACAGCATTCCGCTGCCGCCGGGAAGAGCGAAGAAGGGCAGGGAAGATCTTGCGGTAATTAGCGCAGTTCGGCCTCTCGCCAAGAAGGGCGAGCGAGCGAAGGTGCCGGGAGTGCAAAGTGGGGCGGTACATCTTCGTCTGCGAGATATTTCCACCAGCGAGATGGCGGCGGCCTTGGATGTGCCTGCGCATCCTCTGCGCCGGTTTCGCCCGGCAGGATTGGCCACTGGCGCCGTAGACGCGTTTTGGAGAGGATCGGCCAAGGACGCTGATGTGGGATTTGCTGTGGACGTGAATCCGCCGCCGCAGCCCGCCGCGGGCGAATTGCCGCTGACGGCCCATATTCAAGGTAAGTATCGCGGCAGCAGCGACTCGCTGGAACTAGGTCGGTTCAACTTGTCGACGCCCGCGTCGCGAGTGCAGGCTTCAGGGATTTTGGCGGCGACATCGACGCTGCACATTTCCGTTTCGACTTCCAACGTGGGAGAGTGGCGGCCGCTGGTGACGGCGCTGGGCGGGCCCGCCAACTTGCCGTTTCGGGTGGCGGGCAATGCGGCGTTTAACGGCGTGGCCGAAGGCACGTTTTCGGAACCGACGGTGGCGGGAACGCTGGTTGCGGAAGACTTCGAATTCACGATGCCGGCGACGGCGCGCACATCGGTGCAACCGGTGCATTGGGATTCCCTTGCCGCCAGTATTCAATTTTCCTCGCATGAGCTTGCGCTTCGGGGGGGCAGCCTGCGGCGGGGCGACACGAGCGCCGACTTCGAGGTCAGCGCCGTCCTGGAAAATGGGCAATTCAGCGAAAACAGTCCCTACACGGCACGCGTGAACCTGCACAATGTGGACGTGGCGTCGACAGCGGCGTTGGCCGGGTTCAACTATCCGGTCTCCGGGACGGCGGACGTGTCGGTGCAGATTGCGGGCACGCGGGCGCATCCCCGGGCGCAGGGTCACATTCACGCGGCGAATGCCTCGGCGTATGGGGAAGCGATCGAGAAGTTCGATGCGGACCTTCGCATTGCGAGGAGTGAAACTGCGCTCAACAATATTCACCTCACCCATGAGGATGCCTCGGTTTCCGGCAGTGCCGCCTATACACCGGCGACGCGCGGCTTCCGGCTCGATCTGATCGGAAAAAATTTCGACGTATCGCGCATTCGCCAGATTCACCTGGACCGCTTGCCGATGGAGGGCCGCGCCGACTTTACGCTGCAGGGGTCGGGCACGCTGGGTGCACCGGTGATCGACGCATCCGTTCACATAAATAATCTCACGCTCGATCACGAACTTACCGGTGGACTCGATCTTGAGGCCATGACGAAGAATGGCCAACTGAGTGTGAGCGGGCACTCCGAATTTCCCCAGGGCACGCTTTCGATTGGGGGCAGCGTGGGGATGCGCGGTGGGTATCCTGCGAACATCACTGCGCAATTGGATCATGTCGATCTTGACGCCTTGTGGCGCGCCTATTTGGGCAAACAACTTACGGGACACTCCGCGTTTGCCGGTACGGTGACGATGAAGGGGCCTCTGCTCCATCCGCGGCAATGGACCCTGGACGGAAGCGCGAGCGACGTTGCGGTCGACGTGGAATATGCCAAGCTGCACAATCAGGGTCCGATGAGGTTTACGTATGCGGACCAGACAATTCATATTGAACCGGGGCATCTGGTGGGCGAGGGGACGGACGTCGTCGGACATGGTTCTATCCACTTCGTGGGGGCGCAGGAACTCGATCTGTCCGCCGACGGGCAAGCTGACCTCAAGCTGCTGGGCAGCATGGCTCCAGATCTCACCGCTTCGGGGCTGACGATGATCCATATGACGTTGGGAGGTACGCTGAGGGAGCCGCTTCCACAAGGCAGCATCGAGGTTAAGAACGGCACCGTCAACTATGCAGGGTTGCCGAGCGGGCTGAGCGAGATGAACGGCTCACTGTCTTTCACGCGGGATCGCCTCCACATTGATCAGCTCACGGCGCGCACGGGCAGCGGAACGCTGGACTTGAAAGGCGACGTTACCAACTACAACCGGCAACTCAATTTCAACCTCACGGCCGTGGGCAAAGATGTGCGGCTGCGCTATCCGCCAGGCGTCAGTTCGACGGCGACCGCTGAATTGCATTGGGTGGGAAGCCGTTCCGCCTCGATGGTTTCCGGGGATGTGCTGGTCACGAAGCTGGCGGTGACGCCGGGTTTTGATTTTGGGTCGTACCTGGAGCGCAGTCGGCAGTCGGCGGCGATCACGCCGGCGAATTCGCCGCTGTACAACGTGAAGCTGGATGTGGCCGTGCGGACTGCGCCCGAACTTCAGATGAAGACTGCGGTAGCGCGGTTGTCAGGCGACGCCGATCTGCGTCTGCGGGGGTCGGCGGCGCGTCCCAGCGTTCTCGGCCGGGCTGACATTCTAGAAGGGGACGCAACGTTCAACGGCATCAAGTTTCGGCTGGAGCGCGGCGACATTACGTTTGCGAATCCGGTAGCGATTGAACCCCAGGTTAACTTGCAGGCTACAACTCACGTACGCAATTACGATCTTGACGTTACCGTGACGGGGACGCCCGAGAGGCTGGCGGTCAACTATCGTTCGGAGCCGCCTTTGCCGAAGTCGGACATTATTGCGCTGCTGGCGCTGGGCCGCACCAGCGAGGAGTCGGAGCAGTTGCAGCAGCAATCGGGCCAGGGCGTGTTCACTGACGAGGCCACCAACCTGATCATCAGTCAGGCGATCAACTCGACGGTCAGCAGTCGCATGCAAAAGCTGTTCGGAGTCAGCCGAATCAAGATCGATCCGCAGGGCCTTACTACGGAAACCAACCCGACGGCGCGGGGTCCACAGGTCACCATTGAGCAGCAATTCGCCAATAACGTTTCTCTTACGTACAGCACTAACGTGTCGCAGAGTTCGCAGCAGATCATTCAGGGCGAATACTACGTCAATCGTAATATTTCGGTAGTGGGCACGCGCGATCAGAACGGTGTGGTCAGCTTCGATGTTCGCGTTCGGCAGCGCAAGAAATAGAATTGTTATGACGGGATGCAGATCCCCGAAGCTGCGCATGAATTCCTCTGGCGAAAGCGCCGCATTCTTGAATTTGCGGCTGCGCATGGTCGATTCCCAACTGCGGGCGCGCGGGGTTTGTGACCCACGTGTGCTCGACGCCATGTTGCGAGTGCCGCGTCACGCGTTCGCGCCTGGACGTTTGCGAGATCAAGCCTACGAAGATCATCCGTTGCCCATTGGCGAAGGACAAACGATCTCTCAACCTTACATTGTTGCGCGCATGTTGGAAGCTTTGGAGCTTTCGCCCACCGACCGAGTACTCGAGGTTGGTACTGGATCGGGCTATTTGACGGCATTGCTCGCCGAACTGGCGGCGCAGGTTTTTTCGGTGGAGCGCCATGCCGCGCTGGCGGATGCGGCCAGAGAGTTGCTCGCTCGCATGGGCTACGCCAACGTGAGAGTGATTGTGGGCGATGGAAGTCGGGGTTTTGCGGAGGGTGCGCCCTACGACGCGATCATTGTTTCTGCGGCGGCTGCCGAGGTGCCGCGCGCGCTGGTCGAACAACTGGCCGAAGGCGGACGGATGATGATTCCGGTCGGTCCGGTTGATTCTCAGCAGTTACAGTTGATCCGCGTGGAAAAGGGGCAGCCGCGGGTTAGCTTGCGTGAACTGTGCCGGTTTGTGCCATTGGTTTGCGGGCCGGTGTCTTAGGTTTTGGGTCTTATTATAGGTGTTAGGCATCGGACTTTAGAGTGTGCGTGAGAAACCTGTTCCGTCCCTGCGGGACTCGTTCAATACTTCCGCTTCGACCCCGGCACTTCCGTGCCGGGCTTTCGCATGCCGCCGCTTCGCGGCTGTAGGTTGGCAGTTTTCGTTGCATCGCTCTCACAGGGATTCAGTTTTCCCGCACGCACGTAGGACTCAGTGGAACTCTGGAGGTCTTGCTCGCTAACCTGATACCTCAGACCCAACGCTCAAGACCCAAGACCCAACGCCTACCGGACTGCCGCCGAGACGGCGGCGCTACTCTTGACCCTGCATTACAATTTACTTGTGCCCGTGTTGCACAACTTGCGCGTTACGTTGGAGATGATCAAGTGGGAGCACTCCATCTTCGCGCTGCCGTTTGCGCTCTGCGGAGCTATGCTTGCGGCCGGAGGATTTCCTTCGGTGCATCAGTTGGTATGGATTGTGGTTGCCATGGTCGCGGCACGGTCCGCTGCTATGGCGTTCAACCGATGGGCCGATGCTGCCATCGACGCGGCCAACCCGCGCACTAGCGCCCGCGCATTGCCCGCGGGACACCTCACGCCCGCGTTTGTGGCTACGTTTGTTGTTGTTTCCAGCGGCATTTTCATTCTCGCCGCGAGCCAACTCAATCGGCTTGCTTTGGAGCTTTCTCCAGTCGCACTTGCCGTGCTGCTGCTTTACTCTTACACGAAGCGGGTGACGCGCTGGTCGCATCTGGCGCTGGGATTCGCGCTGGGTATTGCGCCTTCGGCGGCATGGATCGCGGTGCGGGGCTCGCTGGATCCACGGATCCTGCTGCTCACAGCTGCCGTGACTTTCTGGGTGGGCGGCTTCGACGTTCTTTACGCCTGCCAGGATTTCGATTTCGACCGTCAAAGCGGGCTGCATTCCATTCCGCGATACGTTGGGATTCGCGCGGCGTTGTGGATCGCGCGCGGTTTCCACCTGGTGATGGTGGGCCTGCTGGTAGCTCTGCTAGTCGTATTCGGGATGGGGAAGTTGGCGGCTTGCGGTGTTCTGGCGGTGATCTTGCTGCTGCTCTATGAACATTCTCTGGTGCGGGCTGACGATCTGTCGAAATTGAACGCTGCGTTCTTTACTATGAATGGCGTCATTTCGGTGCTGTTCTTTGTATTCGTCGCGGGGGATTTACTGCTGCGGAAATAACTGGGCGGGGCGCCGCTCTACGATCTCGGCGGCTCGAGAACTAACATACTTCACCACAGAGGCACAGAGCCACAGAGCCACAGAGAAAATCAATTTCTTGATTGTTCTTCTCTGTGGCTCTGTGACTCTGTGGTGAAAAAACAACGGTTATTGGTTGACCCGTAGCAGCATGAACGTGCCGCTTTCGACCTTGACGTTGTTTTTCTCCGAACTCAACACCGAGCCTTGTGCCGTACTCTGTGCGGGTTCAAGCTTCAGATTCGGGATTCCCACAACGCCCTGCGTGCTGCCGTTGATACTAGGACGCGCGCTGCCTTCTGGCGAAGCGTTCGTACCTTCAGTCCCGGCAACGTTCGGGGAAGGATTCGATGGCGGAGTTTGCCCCGCATTGCCCGTGCCGCTGCGTCCAGCGCCCATCGACGATGCGGCAGTACTGCCACCGGTAGCGGACGCGCCCTGATCAGAGGCGCCGGCCTTGTTCGAATTGTTGGTTGGAGGAGCAATGACGGCTTGGATTGACATCGGCAGAGACATTTCTCCGTCCTTCAATTCCGCGCGGTCAAAAGCGATTCCGAGCTGAGACTCTTTCTGTTCTTTATTACGGGCCTGCGCCTCGGTCACGTGTCCCATGACCTTCGTGTCCTTGGGCACAATCACTTCTCCGCTATTTGTTTTCAGATCCACGGTGACCCTGGCCACCACTTCGTCCCCTGGCTTGGCCTTCTTGGCGTCAATGGTTCTTGTCAACTCGACCGGGATGACGCTTCCTGGGGCAACTCTAGGAGTACCTGCGGCTTGTGCCTGATTCGCGCTCGTTGGAGCGGACTTCGGCGTCTGAGTCGCCTGCGGTTGCTGCGCTTGAGGCGGGGCCGGTTGCGCCTCAGGCTGGGTCGGAGGAGCGCTCGGGTTCTGAGCGGACGGCGACGCGCTTTGGGCGAACGAAGCGGCGCAGAGCAATGCTCCAGCTAGTAAGGCAGTGGAAAGAATGTTCTTCATCGGGAATCTCCTTCGTTTGCAGTTCCGAGAAGGCGCGCAAGAAAATTGATGTCATTGTGTAGATGCAGTTTCCGGAGAAGGGGTAGACGGGAATCTTCGCGGTGCGACGATTACGGGCGACTTTCCTGCTCGAACGGATGTTCGTATCTGCGGAATCAGCTCTTGTTGTGGCGAATCGTGGTCTTTGGCATCGTCCTGCGATATCATCAAAAGGATGTCTGCCACACATTTATCCCATGCCTTCCAGACTGACGATCTTCGTCTAGCGCCGATTTATAAGAAAGTCCTTGCCTGCGAGAGGCTGGACGCCGACGATGCCCTCGCTCTGTACCGCACCGGCGACATTCTTGCCGTGGGCTGGATGGCCAACTCCGTGCGCGAGCGCATGCACGGCGACAAGACGTACTTCAACGTCAACCGGCATATCAATCCGACGAATGTGTGCGTGGCGGCGTGCCGGCTGTGCGCGTTCGGTCGAAAGAAGGACGCGCCCGGCGCTTACACCATGGCGCTTGAAGAGGCTTTCGAAACTGCGGCCTCCGGATATTCCGAGGCGGTCACGGAATTCCACATCGTGGGCGGATTGCATCCCGACCTGCCGTTTCAATATTTCCTGGATTTGTGTTCTGGTCTGAAGCAACGCTTTCCGCAAGTACATCTCAAGGCCTTCACCATGGTCGAGGTCGCTTATCTGTCGAAGCGGGCCAAGCTCTCGATCCGCGAGACGCTGGAACAATTGAAGGCTTCCGGCGTGGACTCGCTGCCCGGGGGCGGAGCTGAGATTTTTGCCGACCGCGTGCGACATATTATTTGCGATCACAAGATTGATGGCAGCCAGTGGCTGGAAACCGCTAAGCTGGCGCATCAGATCGGACTCAAGTCGAATGCGACCATGCTTTATGGACACGTCGAAAACGATGAAGACCGCGTCGACCATCTGTGGAAGCTGCGCGCGCTGCAGGACGAGACTGGCGGCTTCCAGACGTTTATTCCACTGGCCTTCCATCCCGACAACACGCCGCTGCAGCACCTGCCGAAAACCACCGGAATGCTGGACATCAAGCAGATCGCCGTGAGCCGGCTCGTGCTCGACAACTTCCCGCACATCAAATCGTACTGGCAGATGATGACCGCGAAGATCGCGCAAATTTCGCTGCGCTTCGGCGCCGACGATATGGACGGAACCGTGATCGAAGAGAAGATTTACCACGACGCCGGTGCTACCACTCCACAGGGAATGCGCCGCGAAGAGTTGGAGCGGCTAATCCGCGCCGCCGGGCGCGAGCCGATTGAGCGCGACACGCTTTACAGGCCGGTCACAAGGACCGAGACGTCGGTGACGGTCGCAGTGTGAACCGTTAGGCCTCAACCAGAGGCGTGAACTCGGCGGGCTTTTTTCCCTCGTGCTCCTGGCCGATTCCCCGATGCATTTCTTTCTTCGGAACTGGTCATGGCGTGTCGCAACAGCCAGTTGGCCCTGGTCTGGTATCCCTTGCCATATCCCTTTAGCCATTCAAGAACGTCGGCATCCAAGCGCATCGTTACGGCCTGCTTTGGCGGGCGATAGAACTTGCCCACCTCGGCCCGGCTCCAATCCAGAACAAGGGCAATGTCCGAAAAATCAATATCTTCGTCTTTGTCTTTCATGGCCGCGATGGCGGCGATATTTTTTTTTTGCTCTTTGGTGAGCTTCCTCATAAGCTCTCCTTTCGTGCGACTCCGCGGTCCGGGCAGAGATGTCCGGGTCACGTCCTCACCTTCCACTGCCATCCATGTATGAACGACCACAAGGATCGCTCCTGGATCAATCGCTCCTAGAGTGATGCAGCGTTCTTCCTCCTCTGATGATTCATCACGTTGCGTTACGGCGTAGGGATCATCGAAGGCCAAGGCAGCGGTCTCGAAGCGAATTCCATGCTTGCGTAGATTCTGGTGGTTCTTTTGGTCGTTCCATTCGCAATGCATGGGCGTTTCCGGCGCCGCACTATTTCCAGCATGGTGATTCTGCCTGACGTCAATCCATCTGTACGTACATCAGTGCTTTTTTCGGGGTGGCTCCGAAGAAGGTTTTACCGAGGCGATTGTTCGGTAGTCAACTTGTGCAGTTCGTCCGGCGACGCGCTCAGCAGATTGCGGAGCACGGCAACTTCGGCGATGATTCCGGCGTGCAGCGCGGGGTCAACATCGGGGGCGAACAGAGGGGAATGATTCGAAGGAAGCATGGTTCCCGCGGCCTTGGCTTGCGCGAACTTTTCAGGGTCGGCTCCGCCGAGGCTGAAATAGAAACCGGGAACACCCTGCTCGATGAAGTAGGAGAAGTCTTCGGAGGGCGTGATCGGCTCGCCGGTCACAACTTTGTCTTTTCCCAGCGCAGCTTCCAGAGGCGCTCTGAGGCGCTCCGCCAGCGCTGGATTGTTGTAGACCAAGTCCGTACCTTCGTAGCGTTCCACCAGCGGTTCCTTCTGGGCCCCGGCTGCGGCGGCTTCGGCCCGGGCGATGCGGTTGATGGCGGCAAGAATCTGCTTTCGCACCTCCGGCTTGAAGGTCCGCACCGTCAGCCCCATTTCCGCATGGTCCGGGATAATGTTGTTCTTCGTTCCGGCTTGGACGTAGCCGATCGTTACCACGGCCATTTCGCCGGGTTTGACTTCGCGGGAGACGATGGTCTGCAGCGCGAGAATTGTACGCGCCGCGATCACGATGGGATCGATCGCTGTGTGCGGAGCAGAGCCATGTCCGCCTTTGCCATAAATCGTGATGCGTATGGAATCGGAATTGGTGTTGTAGACGCCGGGAGTGATCGATGCCATCCCTGCGGGCAGTTCGTTGCCGACATGCAAAGCCACGGCCACGTCCGGCTTGGGGAAGCGCAGGAACAGGCCGTCGCGGATCATTCCATCGGCGCCACCGATGGTTTCTTCGGCGGGCTGGCCAATGAGGATGAGCGTTCCGTGCCAGGTATTCTTGCTGTGCGCCATGATCTCGGCGGTGCCGAGAATCGCAGCCATGTGCAGGTCGTGTCCGCAGGCATGCATCACCGGAACGTCGCGTCCGGCGTCGTCCTTTGCGCGAACCTTGCTGGCATAGGGAAGACCGGTTTTTTCTTCCACGGGAAGCGCATCCAGTTCCGTGCGCAGCATGATAGTGGGGCCGGGTCCGTTCTTGAGGATGGCGACTACTCCGGTACCGCCTACGTGCTCGGTTAGGTCATACCCTGCGCTGCGCAGGCGCGCTGCAAGCTTCGCCGCGGTTTGGGTTTCATGCGCCGAAAGTTCGGGGTTCTGGTGCAGATCAAGGTAGAGCGCGTGCGCGTCGGGATAGACGCTTTCAACTTCTTTCGACGAGGGAGCCTGCGCGCAGGCTAGGGCGGTGAGCAGTCCCAACAGCGGGAGTTTGTGCCAGGTCATGGTCCCCGGATCATACCTGCCCGTTCTGAAGTCTGCAAACCATCCGCGACAAAATTATTTTGCTGCAACGATTTCCAGAATGAGACCATCTTAATTCGTCAGCAGGTTTATTCTCGATTATCCTTCTTTCCACCGGGTGTACAATCGGCTTAAGAAAGCACTTGGTTGCGCACTTCGTCAGCAAAGCCGAGCCGCTATGAACGTTCACATCAGTTACCGTCTTCACAAAATTCCTGCCGTAGAAAAAGACATTCAACATCAGATCGAAAAACTGCAAAAACGTTTGCAGGTTTTCCGTCCCGAACTCATTCACTTGAAGGGCGTGGTGGAGGAGATCTCGCCGCGCGAGGGGACCAGTGTTTCGCTGAACTTGCGATTGCCGTCGGGTCAAATGGCGGTGCAGGCCTCGGCTCCTACGGCTGCGGCTGCGGTGAAGAGTGCGTTTGAGGATCTGCTGCAGCAGGTCAACAAGCATAAAGAAATCCTGCGCGCGTCGCATAAGTGGCAGCGCGGAAGGCGGGGAGACAGCGCCCGGCCTGGTGCCGCGGTGCGGGAGGTTCCATTCGAAGAGACGTTGGCGGCCGTTTTTGCGCCGACGATTTCCGGGGACGACATTCGTTCTTATGTGAACGTCAATCTGGGGCGGCTCGAGCGGTTTGTGGAGCGCGAAATCTACTTCCGCGAGGCGCAAGATTCGATTGCTGCGGACAGCATTTCGAAGGAAGAAGTAATCGATGAAACCATTGCGGCCGCCCTGGGTGACGGCCAGGAGAAGCCGGAACGCCTGGCGCTTGAACCCTGGCTGTATCGGCTGGCCCTGCAAGCTTTGAACGACCTCTCGCGCACCGACGAGAGCCATAGAAACGCCAGACCTTTGGAAGATTCCGCGCGTCGGCCCAATGTGAAGGCCAGCGACGAACCACAGCTGCAATTTCATCAGCCCGATGAATCCATGACGGGGGCGACGGTGATTCCCGATGCGCGCGTCGCCACGCCGGAGCAGATCCTGGCCTCAGACGAACTATTGCGGCTGATTGCGTCGGCGCTGCGCGATCTGGGGTCGGGGCCGCGCGAAGCCTTTATTCTGCACGCGATCGAAGGCTTTAGCGTGGATGAGATTGTGGCGATTACCGGCCTTCCAGCTGAGAGGGTACTCGCCTTCGTTTCTGCCGCACGCGACCACTTACGCAAAGCGCCAGGACTGGCCAAGCAGTTTTCAGGCCGGTTCGCTCCGCCCGGAGCGGCTTAGTCCAATCTCAATTTCTGGGAGATCATTCATGAGTATTACCCGCGAACAACTCCGAGAGTTAGCTGAATTTCAGGATCAACAATCGTGCGCTCTCAGTTTTTATTTCCAGCCATCCACACCGCGCAACAAGGCGCACAAGGAGGACATAATTCTCATCAAGGACCTGGCGCGCGAAGCATTGCGCAGCCTGGAAAGCCAAGGCAGGAAGGAGTGCGCCCGCGCTGATATGGATCGTATCTTGCGCCTGTCGGGCGAATTGCTTCGCAACGGAACGCACGGCAAGGCCGTGTTCGCCTGCGCCGCGCAAAACATCTGGCGCGAGTATGACTTGCCTGCCAGCCTTCCGGGTTCGCAGCTTTTTGTGGACCGCCATTTCCATCTCAAGCCGCTGGCACACCTGCTGGGAGCTCTCCCGCTGCTGGGCGTGGTTCTGATCGACCGTCATCGGACTCGCATCTTCGATCTTCGGCTCGGCGAGCTGACTGAGCGCGAAGACTTGTTCCATCCAGTGCCTCGCAGAGGCCGCAGCGACGGGTTTGCCGGCTATGACGGAGGCCACGCACAGCGCCGGGTGGAAGACGAGACTCGCCAACACTTCAAGAATGTGGCTGAGTCGCTAAAGGCGCTGCTGGAAAAAGGTGTGTTCGAGAAATGGATTCTCGCCTGCCAGGACGTTCACCTCTCGCTGCTGGAGCCGCAACTACACTCCTATGTGAGTCAGGCACTCATTGGCCGCTTTCATGCGGATGTGGGCCACACTACTCGCGATGAGATCCGCAGCCACGCGCAACAGATTGTGGAACGGTGGCAAAGCGATCGCCGTCACGAATTAGTGGACCAGGTGCTGGCACAGGCGCGCGGCAACGGACGCGGCGTTACGGGACTACGCCGAGTGTTGCGATCTCTGGAACTGGGAGAAGTGCAGACTCTTTTGCTGGGCGAAGGCCTTCAGGGGCATGCCGTGGAATGTTTCGGATGCGGGCACATTGACGCCCACCTCGTCAGCTCATGCCCGGCTTGTGGCAAGGCAACGCAGGAAATCGTCGATGTCGCCGAAGCCATTGTGCCGTGGATAATTCGCCGTGACATTGAAACGATCTACGTTAAGGATGATCCGGAATTCGACGAGGTGGGCAATATTGCCGCCCTGCTGCGGTTCCGGTCGGAAAATGTGCAGCCGATCTCGACGGCTGTGGCGGACGAACTAGGAAGGGCGGGTGCCGCGTATCCGGGCCGATTACGGAGGTTTGCGAGCCGGTGAAGATGCTGGATGATGTGAGCTAGTATCAGCGCTGTATTTGTATGGTCGAAGGGCGTGGAGTTATCCAGGCCCTTATTTTTTTGCCTGCTATGGATTGAATCAACCAGAATGTAAATCCCTGGCGCGACATGGTATGCTTCCCGCTTCGCCTGGAAGGTTCACCGGGCCGTCAGTGGAACCGTTGCAAGTAGCGATCGGGAGGATTCGTGACCGTCTCGCGCCGTGATTTCGTGAAGACGTCAGTGCTCGGAGCGGTCGCCGCCGGAGTAGGGCAGCGGGCTGCAGGTACCCAAGCGCTCGCGGAAAAAAGCCAGCAGGGGCGTGCGTCGCAATCGGATTCCGCAAAGCGCCCGATCATCATTTGTGCGAACAACGGCTACGCTTATGTGGAGGCGGCGTACGTCTTTCTCAAAGGTGGTGGCGATACGCTCGAGGCTGGCATTCGCGTGGTGAAGGGGCCGGAGGATGATCCCAATGACGATTCGGTCGGCTTGGGCGGCTTGCCCAACGAGGAAGGCGTGGTCGAACTGGACTCGTGTTGCATGCACGGACCCACGCGGCGCGCCGGATCGGTGGGCGCGGTGCGAAATATCAAGAATGTGTCGATGGCAGGGAAGGCGGTAATGGAGCACACCGGACACGTCATGCTGGTGGGCGAAGGCGCGGAACGATTTGCGGTGGCGATGGGGTTGCCGCGCGAGAACTTGTTGACCGACCGCTCGCGCAAGATCTGGCTGCTGTGGAAGCAATTTAATTCCGACCGCGACTGGTGGGGGCCGGGAATTGCCGATCCGCACTGGCATCCGCCGGCACCGGAGTCTAAACCGCAGGCCGAACTTTGGCAGGGACGCATTCGGCAATTGCAGCAGCGCGCTGCCGATCTCGGCATTGAGCCCGAGTTTCAGTGGGCGGCGGTGCGGCGAGTCTTATTTCCGCCCACTGGTACCATTCACTGCTCGGTTTTGAACGAGAAAGGCGAGATGTCGGGCATCACCACCACCAGCGGGTTGGCTTTCAAACTGCCCGGGCGTTGCGGCGATTCGCCCATCATCGGAGCGGGCTGTTACACCGACCAGGACGTGGGGTCGGCTGGGGCTACCGGCGCCGGGGAAGAAAATATCAAGGTCGCGGGTGCTCACACAATCGTCGAGAATATGCGTCATGGCATGTCTCCGCAGGAAGCGGGCATGGATGCGCTCAAACGCATTGTGCGCAATTACAACGGCGACATGAACAAGCTGCGTTTCGTTGATATGACCTATTACGTGTTGCGTAAAGATGGCGCGTACGCGAGCGTGTGCCTTTGGCAAGGGTATTCTTCGGGTCACCAGCATAAGTTCACGGTGCATGACGGGACGCTGCGGTCGGAAGTTGCGACTCCTCTGCTCCGGGGATACTCGCAGGAATGGCCGCCGTTTCCACCCATCCCGGAGGAATTGAAGAAGGATTCGTATTACCTGAAATAGCACCACGTAGCGCCGCCGTCCCGGGAGCGGCGGGCCTGCCCTGAGCGAAGCCGCGGGGGCGGGTGTGTTTGCCCGCGCCGCCGAGGGCAAGATGCCCTCGGGACAGCCGGCAAGAT
>PLEA01000074.1 GCA_003136335.1 Acidobacteriaceae bacterium
TGTGGCACGAGCGCGACATCTCGCACTCGTCGGCCGAGCGCGTCATCCTGCCCGACTCGACCACGCTCGCCGACTACCTCTTAACCAAGACTACCAACCTGATCGACACCATGTTCGTCTATCCCGAGCGCATGCGCGCCAACCTCGAGAGTACGCGCGGCCTCATCTTCAGCGGACAGTTGCTGCTCGACCTGGTCGAGCACGACGTCTCCCGCGAAGACGCCTACCGCCTCGTGCAATCCCACGCCATGCGCGCCTGGAAAGAAGGCCTCGACTTCCACCAACTCGTGCTGGCTGATAAAGAGATCACCAGGCGCGTCCCCCGCCGGCAGATCGAACAGGCCTTCGACCTTCCACGCCAACTGAAGAATGTGGACAAGATTTTCGCGCGCGTCTTCGGCCACAAGAAACCGGCCAAGGCGCGCAAGGCTACCGGGAAGGTATCGCGCAAGCGTTAGAAATGTGAAGAATTGTTCCTGCAGAAATGTCTTAAGGTACAGATATGTACGTACACAAATAGCATGAAGTAGCTCCCTAGGCTGGTAACCGAATTTGCCGACGAAGTCCATTAAGGCTTGAGACCCACCGGTTTTAGCGATTAAGACCTGAAGGAGGTGCATGGTTCCAATTATGTCGGGACATTCCGAAGCGGCAGACATCGCCTTTCTCACCTTTTCCCGCGCTCTGAATTGACACAGCACAAGTTCCCCATTGGAGATAACGGCATCATTCAACTCATCAATAGTCGTGAGTCCGACAGAGCGCAACTGGGCGGCGTAGCCCTTAAAATCACCTTTCGTGGGCACAAGCGCAACTTAAAGGTCTCGGCCATGGCGCTGACTAATTCGCGATAGGGGCCGTTACTTCGAACGAAGGCCTTTAGCGAGAGGTCGTCGATTTCCACTTGGGAGGGCTTTTCCCTGATCTCCTCCGGAACGCGAGCCTCGTACTTCTTCAATTCATCTCTAATACCCTTGAACTCCTGATCACCGATTTCCAAGAGGCCAGCTAATCTTGAAAATCTGCGACGAACGGGCTTGGGGACAGTGCTTCCAGGCTTGTAACCGAGGTCGTGTTCGATTTCCGCCCAAGCATGTTGCAAGATCGACCTGATCTGCACCTCGCACCACAGCCCGCGGTAACGGGTGTTTTCAGCCAGCTTAAGTCGCTGATCGTTGAAACCAGAAATATAGTGGAGTGACAGATAGCCGAACCGATCTGCCTCCAGGAGCTGCCGCTTATCGACTG
Source organism: Acidobacteriaceae bacterium (assembly GCA_003136335.1). Next base: position 1,249 of record PLEA01000074.1, read on the forward strand.
AACGCTTACGATCAATCTCGAACTCTGCCTCCACTAGCGTCCCTATTCTGTCAACCTCATCCTCGAAGTGCGTGATGACGCGAACGCCAGCAATGTCCGTCATGTTGGAGAGTCGCTGGTACTCTTTCCCCTCGCGCCTTAGTTTCTCCCCGACTTTGCTACGATCCTTCAATCGCGAGGTCACGGAGTGCACTCGATAGCCGCTAACCGCCAGCAGTCGCCTGATCAAGGACTCGCCCTCGCGGGCAAAGTCCGCGTAAAGATCCTTCTGAGCGTCATATTGGGTCAGAATCGCCAAAGTTGTATCGCCATCCATTGACACCCCTCACTGCGTTAGTCCTCTTCTGCAATCAACCAGAAAGGTGAGGGAGACACGGCATGCCGTGTCCCCCTCACAGTACGTCTTTCGATTTGGTTGTAGGGCCCTTGTTTCGGGTGCCAAATCGTTTAGCACCCGTGTCGATTAGAGAACAAAACTAGCCTACGAGCAGCCGCTGGTGCTGCCGCAACTGGCGCAGCGGTAGCAGCTGCCGTTTCTCGTCATGATGCTGCCGCAGAAGCTGCAGCTTGGCGCGTCTCCTAAATCGATCATGCCGGCTAGGGCGTCGGCGGCGTGGATAGAGCCGGCCCCCGGCTCTCGGCTTCCGGCTTCCGGACGTCTCGCGCCTGACGGCGCTTCCTGGCTTCCGACTCCTTCCGGTGCGCTGCCTGCGGGCCGCAGTCGCAGATTTTCGAAGAGCAATTGCTGCTGGCCGGTTAGGAAACGGAGTTGGAGCCAGCGGAAGATGTAGTCCATGATCGACTTGGCGTAGCCGAGGTCGGGATTGCCGCTCCAGCCGCTGGGTTCGAAGCGGGTGTGGGCGAACTTTTCGCAGAACAGTTTCAGGGGAACGCCGTGCTGCAGGGCGATGGAGACGGCCAGGGCGAAGCTGTCCATGAGGCCGCTGACGGTGGATCCTTCTTTGGCCATGGTGATGAAGAGTTCGCCGGGCTCACCGTTGGGATAGAGGCCGACGGTGATGTAGCCCTCGTGATCTCCCACTTTGAATTTGTGGGTGATGGAGGCGCGCTCTTCCTGCAACTTGTGGCGGACGGCGCGGGGCGGAGCGTTCATGTCCTCTTCTTCGATGTGTGGCGCAGACGCGATGCGGGCGTCGTCCTTGGTGGAGTTCGCAGTTTTGCTGCCGGCGGCGGAGAGCGGCTGCGATTTTTTGCAGCCATCGCGGTAGACGGCTACGGCTTTCAGGCCCAGCTTCCAGGCCTGGAGGTACGCTTCGCTGATGTCTTCGACGCTGGCGTTTTCGGGAAGATTGACCGTTTTCGAGATGGCGCCGGAGATGAAGGGCTGAGCGGCAGCCATCATGCGGAGGTGTCCCATGTACGCGATGGAGCGCGTGCCTTTGGCGGGCTTGAAGGAGCAATCGAAGACGGCGAGATGCTCGTCTTTAATATGCGGCGCGCCTTCGATGGTGCCGGTGGCGTCGATGTAGCTGACGATGGCGTCGGCCTGATCGTGGTTGTAGCCGAGCTTGAACAGGGCGGTGGGGACGGTGTTGTTGACGATCTTGATCATGCCGCCGCCGACCAGCTTCTTGTATTTGATCAAAGCGAGGTCGGGCTCGATGCCGGTGGTGTCGCAGTCCATCATGAAGCCGATTGTGCCGGTGGGGGCCAGTACGGTTACTTGGCTATTGCGATAGCCGTTTTTTTCCCCGTGGGCGAGGGCTTCGTCCCAGCATTGCTTGCTGGCTTCGTAGATGGGCGTGGGCACGTTGTTCTTGTTTATTCCGTTGACGCTCGCGCGGTGCATGCGGATTACGTCAAGGAAGGGCTCGCGGTTGATGTACCAGCCGGGGCAGGCTCCGCCGGGCATGGTTGCTCCCGAGGCTGCGGAGCTGCGCTCTGCTGGACGGCCAAGGGTGGCCGTCCCCCCATGTGTGTTTTCAGTTCCTGCAGCTTTGCCGATGCCTGCTCCTAAATTGGTTTCAGCGAGATTCTTTTTGGTCGCTTCGGTTGCGGGAACCAGCGGGTCGCATTCTTCGGCGATTCTGGAACTTTGCAGATAGGCTTCGCCGCACATGATTGCGGTTACGCAGGAGGCGTAGTCGCGGCCGGCGTCGGAGTCGTAGGGAAGGCCTGCGGCCATCAGCAGCGCGCCCAGGTTCGCATAGCCCAATCCCAAGGGGCGGTAGTCATGCGAGTTGCGCATGATCATTTCTGTTGGATATCCCGCGTTGTCCACCAGAATCTCTTGCGCGGTGATCAGGACGTCTACGGCGTGACGGTAGGCTTCTACGTCGAAGGTGCCGTTGGGTGCGAACTTCAGCAGATTCAGGCTGGCCAGGTTGCAGGCCGAGTCGTCGAGGAACATGTATTCGCTGCAGGGATTGCTGGCGTTGATTCTTGCCGTGTTCTTTGCAGTGTGCCAGCGGTTGACCGTGGTGTCGTATTGCATGCCGGGATCGCCGCAGTGCCAGGTGGCTTCGGAAAGTTTGCGCATCAGGTCTTTGGCTTTGTAGGTTTTCATTACGCTGCCGTCACCGATGGCCTTTGTGGAGAAATCGGTGTCGCGGACTACGGCGTACATGAAGTCGTCGGTTACGCGCACGGAGTTGTTGGCGTTTTGGAAAAAGATGGACGAGTAGGCGTCGGAATCGGGCGAGGAGCCGTCGTAGCCGGAGGCGATCAGGGCGTGGGCTTTGGCTTCTTCTTTCGATTTGCACTCGATGAAGTCGATGATGTCGGGATGGTCGATGTTCAGGATGACCATTTTCGCGGCGCGCCGAGTTTTGCCTCCGGACTTGATTACTCCGGCGAAGGCGTCGAAGCCTTTCATGAAACTTAGCGGGCCGCTGGCTGTGCCGCCTCAGCTGAGACCTTCGGTCGACGAACGTAACGGTGAAAGATTTGTGCCAGTGCCTGATCCCCACTTGAAGAGCATGCCTTC
>PLEA01000234.1 GCA_003136335.1 Acidobacteriaceae bacterium
AACCGTCGCAGCAACGATGCTGGAGAGTTTGACGGCGCCTTGCGCCGGCGTATTGTGGGGCAGGAGCAGGCGGTCGAAAAGGTCGTGGAAATCTACCAGATGTTTCTGGCGGGGCTGAATGCGCCGGGGCGTCCGGTGGGGAACCTTTTGTTTCTGGGGCCGACGGGATCGGGGAAGACGCGGGTGGTCGAGGCTATGGCCGAGGCGTTGTTCGGGGACGCGCGGGCTTGCATCAAGATTGATTGCGCCGAGTTTCAGCATTCGCATGAGATTGCCAAGCTGATCGGATCGCCTCCGGGATATTTGGGACACCGGGAGACGCATCCGCTGCTTACGCAGGAAGCGTTGAACCAGTGGTATACGGAGAAGCTGAAGCTGTCGATTCTGCTGTTTGACGAAATCGAGAAGGCGTCGGATTCGCTGTGGCAGCTGTTGCTGGGAATTCTGGACAAGGCGACGTTGACCTTGGGCGACAACCGGCGGGTGGATCTGTCGCAGTGCATCATCATTATGACGTCGAATTTGGGCGCGGGCGAGATGACGACGCTGGTGGACGGCGGGTTGGGATTCGCGCCAAAGGTGTTCGAGGTGGATGAGTCGTTCGATAATAAGATTCAGCGGACGGCGGTGGAAGCGGCGCGGCGCAAGTTCACGCCGGAATTCATGAACCGGATCGATAAGACGGTGGTGTTCAAGACGCTGCGCGACGAGCATCTGGCGCAGATTCTGGATATCGAACTGGGCATGGTGCAGCAGCGCGTGCTCATGGCGGCGGGGACCAACCAGTTCGTGTTCAACTGCACTTCGGCGGTGAAAGAGTATTTGCTGAAGGAAGGGACTGACCCGCGGTATGGGGCGCGTCACTTGAAGCGGGCGATCGAGCGCAATTTAGTGTTTCCGCTGGCGAACCTGGTGGCGACCGGGCAGGTGAAGCTGGGCGATTTCGTTCGCGTGGACATGGCTTCGGAGAACAAGATGATCTTTGTGAAAGAAGCCGAAAACACGATGGCGCCGGTGCTGCTGGAGCGCTACGGGGCGGCGGCTGCGAACCAGCCGAATGCCCGGGCGGCGCGGACGGTCGCGAATAATCGGCGGGACTTTGGGACAAGCCCGTCGGTGGCGGAGAGTAAATAAGTTTTTGAGTTTTCCCTTCTCGCTTGAACGCATCTCGCGAGTTGTGTAGTACTTGATGGTGCCGGAGCCCTCCGGCGCCTTTTTTTCTTTTTCCGAGGCGGTGCGGAGAAGACAAGACCCGAGCTGCGCTCGGCGGACCGCCGGGGCGGCTGTCCCTAGATGGGACCGTTGATGCCAGGGAATAATCGGGTTTCCCTCAGGGGCTAAAGCGCGCGCATCTACTGGCTCTTGGCGGCACGGCTTTAAAGCCGCTGCTGATTTTGCGGCACTTATGGCGCTCTGGAAGCCGCACCCCTTCAAAACTGAGCCGCAGCATTCAACGTCTCCGGCCGGAAGAGTTGGATCTGGCGGCGGATCGCGTTAGTGCCAGTGAGCACAATTGAGCAGCGGAGATTTACGCCGTGCCGCATATTCAACAGTGGTGGCATCCCAGTCAGGACGGCCTTTGACAAAGCACATCACGAGCGCGACGAAAAAAAATGATTTCAATCCCCAAGCCTTTCTTTCCACGATTGGGAGGGGCAGGGATATGGTGTCTTTTCAACAGAAGCAGACGATCTTCGCGCAGGGCGATTCGACCGACGGCTTGTTTTTTGTGCAGACCGGGAAGGTACAGCTGAGCGTCGTGTCGGAAGCCGGGAAAGAAGCAACGCTGGCCATTTTGAGCGAGGGCGACTTCTTTGGGGAAGGCGGGCTTGCCGGTCAGCTGCTGCGCATGTCGTCTGCAACCGCCATGACGGACTGCGTCCTTCTGCATGTGGAGCGGGAGGCGATGATGCTGGCGATGAGTCGTGAGCCGAAATTGTCGGCGACGTTTGTCAAATATCTGCTGAAGCGGAACATCCGCTATCAGGATGATCTGGTCGATCAACTGTTTAATTCCAGCGAAAAGCGGCTGGCGCGAGTTCTTCTGCTGATGGCGCAATTCGGCAAAGAAGGCGTGTCGGAAATGTCTGTGCCAAGACTCAGTCAGGAGACGCTGGCGGAGATGGTGGGGACGACACGTTCGCGGGTCAGCTTCTTCATGAACCGGTTCAGGAAGCTCGGCTTTATCAATTACGACGTAGGGGACAGCTGGCACGTCCACAGTTCACTGCTGAATGTGGTTCTTCATGATGACGACGAAATAGAGTCTGCGGGATCGAAGAATGCAAGTGCCGATATGAGCGGGGGTTCGGAACCGCCTCCAGAGCCCGGCGAGCCGGCTGACAAAGATCGTGCAAAGAGGCCTCCGTTGCCGTGGCCTGCAAAACGCCGCAAGTGAACAGCGACAATCGGATCGGTAAGATTCCCCACCCGCGATTCATAAGCGCGAACGCGAATTTACGGCAACGGAATCCGCGCGCGCCGGGGAAGAGCTTGTCCTTCCGGGGCTAAAGCGCGCATTCTTTCGGGCCTTGGGGTGGTACGGCTGAAGGCGGTGCCCTTCCCGGGAAACTGAGGCTACGCATCGAATAGAATCACATCGATCATGCGCAGTCAGAGGCTACTCGTGGGGCTGGTGTTTACCGCGGTGGTGGGCGTTGGAACTTCTTCGCGGACTACTTCGCAGACTTCTTTACAGACTACGGGCGCGAAACCGGAGGCCGCTACCAGGGTTGAGGCGGGGAGCGAGGCTTGCTCGAGCTGCCACTCTGGAATTTACAAAGCGTACAGCAAGACGGTGATGGCGAATGCCAGCGGGGCGGCTGGGGCTGCAGTGATTACCGGGGAGTTCAACGACAAGACGTCGGGTGTGCGCTACCGGGTGTACAAGCAGGACGAGCAAGCTTCGCTCGGCCCGTCCGGGGTCCCTCGACCTCGCTCGGGACAGGCTCCGACCCGGACCGACACAGTTTGGATGAGCTACGAGCGGGAGAGCGAGAAATTTCGGGGGGAGCGCGAACTTCTGTATTTCATTGGGTCGGGCCGAAAAGGGCGGAGCTATCTGTTTTCGGTGCAGGGATTTCTCTTTGAGACTCCGATCAATTGGTATTCGCAGGAAGGGCGATGGGGAATGACGCCGGCTTACGCGGAGGCGCGGGAAATCCCCATGAATCTGCCGGCGTTTGTGGATTGCATGAACTGTCACAGCAGCGGGTTGCAGGCACCCATCGCCGGGACTGACAGCAAGTTTTCCGGGCCGCCGTTTCGGCATGGCGGAATTACGTGCGAACGATGTCATGCAGTGGGCGAAGGCCATGGGGAGGGCAAGGGTTCGTCGGGCATCTATTCGTCGGGCGTTAGTTCTTCGATCGTGAATCCCGCGAAGCTGCCGGCGGAACGGCGGGATGCGATCTGCATGGAGTGTCACTTCGAGGGGACGGTGGCGGTGCAGCAACCGGGGAAGGAACTGTACCGGTTTCAGCCGGGGGAGCAGTTGGCGGATTACATTCATTATTTTCTGCTCAGCGGAAATCAACCGCTGAAGGCGGAAGCGCTCAGCCAGTTTGAAGCGCTGTCGTTGAGCGCATGCAAGCGGAAGTCGGGAGACAAGATGTGGTGCGGAAGTTGTCACGATCCGCATGCGGAGCCGGCTACCGAGGAGAAGGCAGCGTACTACCGCGGCAAATGTTTGAGTTGTCATGGCGAGGCATTTGCGGCGAAGCACCATCCGGACAAAGTGGATTGCACGAAGTGCCACATGCCGGCGTTGCCGAGCAAGGATGTGGCGCATACGGAGGGCACGGACCATCGCATTTTGAAATATCCCAGTGCGCCGCCGGCGCCGCGGCTGCAGGTGCGCGGGACGGTCGGGGCACCGCTGGTGTCGTTTCCGGAGAAGGATGCTTCGCTTGCGACTGCGCGAGATTTTGCCCTGGCTTGGGAGACGCTGGCGCAGCGGAATGTGGAAGGGGCTTCGCACCAGGCGGAGGAGTTTCTGCGGAAGGCGGTGACGGAGCGGCCGGACGATGCGGTGCTGCTTGCGGCCCTGGGCTTTGTGGAGCAGAAACATGGGCGCGAAAAAGAGGCGCGGGAACTTTATGAACGGGCGTTGAAGGTCGATCCGCTGGCCAATGACGCGGCTACGAATCTGGGGATTTTGGAGGCGCGGGCGGGGAATCTGCGGCGGGCGGTGGAGTTGTGGCAGGGAGCGTTTGGGAGAGTGCCGTATCGCAGTGCGATTGGAATGAATCTGGCGATGGCGTTTTGCGCGGCGGGGCAGACGGAGGAAGCGCGGCGGTATGTTCTGCGGGTGCAGGAGTTCAATCCGGATTATTTGAAGGCGAAACAGCTGCTGGCGCATTTGGGGGAGGATTCGGTGCAGTGCCGGCCGTGAGGGGCGGCGCCGGTCCTCGACGGCGGGCGTCGCCCTGGCTAGACAGCCGAGGCGGCTGTCTCTACGTGCGCATCGATGACGGCTACAGGTTTGCTCTGCGGTGCTTTTTGGCGACCGCGTAGGACAGAGTTAACACTCCGAAACAGGTGAGGCCGCTCCATAGATTTATGATGGGGTAAAGCCAGGTTTGCACTAGCGCGATCGTGACCAGGATGAGGCCTAGAATTGATCCCCATTTTCCCAGTGGCGAGCGGAGCGGGAGTGCGGCTAGGTCTTCGGGATTGCGACGGTGGCGGAAGCTTATGTGGGCGGCCAGGGAGACTAGCCAGGAGAGGATCATTCCGGTGAAGGCGGCGCCGACGATGTAGCGGAAGGCGTTTTCGGGGGCCCAGAGGACTAGCGCCAGGGCGAACAGAATTCCGAAGGATGAGATCAGGACGGCGTATTGTGGCGAGCCTTCGGGGTTGAGGCGGCCGAGGCGAGCGGGGGCCCACCCGGTGCGGGCGAGGGAGAAGATCATGCGCGAGGCGACGTAGAGCGTGGCGTTGGCTCCCGAGAGCGCGGCGGTGAGCACGACGAAATTCATCACGGCTGAGGCGTGGGGAATTTTTACGCTGCGGAAGGTGGTGACGAAGGGGCTTTCGGTGACGCCGGCGTGGTTCCAAGGCATGACGCCGAGCAGGATGACAATGGCGCCGACATAGACGAAGGTGAGAGTGAGAAAGGTCAGCCAGACGGCGCGGGGTGTTTCTTTGGAGGAGCGGGACTCGCCGCTGGTGACTGCCACCATTTCGACTCCGCCGAAACTGTAGACCGCGAAGGTCATGGCTACGAGCGGGGACCAGAGGCCTTTGGGAAAGAATCCGCCTTGCGCGTTGTATTGGGGAGCGATGCGGCCGCTGAGCAGCAAGGCTGCGCCGATCACGATGAAGGCTGTGATGGTAGTGAGTTTAATCATGGAGAGCCAGAACTCGACGCGCCCGTAAGAACCCACGCTGCGGAGATTGATTACCAGCAGCACGGCGGCGAAGACCACGATCCAGAGATAGGAACGGACGCTGGGAAACCAGGCGGACATATAGGTTGCAGCGGCGACCATCTCGGCGCCGATGGCGAGGGCGAGGCCGATCCAGTATCCGGCGCGAGCGATGAATCCGGCGAAGGGGTTGAGATATAGGTCGCCGTAGACGCCGAAACTGCCGGCGGCGGGATGAGCGCAGGCGAGTTCGCCGAGGGCCATGGCGACGGTCCAGTTGATGAAGGCTGCGACCAGGAAACTCAGGATCGCGGCGGGGCCGGCGACCTCCATGGCTGCGCCGGAACCGAGGAGGAGGCCGGTACCGATGGAGCCGCCGACGGCCACCATGGCCATTTGTCCGGCGGAGAGCTGGTGACGCAGGCCTTCTTCGTGCGTGGGAGGTGCCGACGGCATAGAGCACCATATCAAAAATGAGGAGGGATCGCCCAGACGCAAGGCGGCGTTAGAATGAGTCACCGACAACGGAACGGCCGCGAGTGGTCTGAGTTTAAGGACTGCTTAACAGAGACAGAAATGCACCTGCCCCAATAACTCTGATTCCGAACGGATACAGGCCGCATCGCGGGTTTCTATGCTACTCAGCGCACGCCAGTAACTTGTCCCTTCTCTGACACGTTTGTAACATTCGGGGTTAGCGTCCTGATGCCAGGCTAGACTCCTCTCAATTTGTACCGTTTTCTGGTGCGCCTTGGCCGTTCGCGCTCAAGAGCGCACCTTTCCCGTCATTCAACCCAGTCACGCAGTAATGGCTCCGGGAAGATTGCAGCCGTTCCAAGTGCTGAACGCCGATGGGGAGGAAATTGTCTCCAGCGACCGGAGGGTCAGCGACAACACAATGGCTGAGCTTAAGGTCGAGGGTGGGCATGCGATTGTGACGGCCAGGGTTGCCGGACACCTCTTCCTCACTGCCGGCCATGCCGATCCAGTCGAGATTGAAATCCTTCCAGACTCTTACGACTTGCCACACAATGTTCCGCGTTGGATTCTGCGCCCTGTCGATGGCCAATGGGTCTCGGCACTTTGGGCGACGCCGCAAAACGATGTTCCCTTCGATCATGCACCGGCCTACTTTTATCTAGATCGCGGAGAAAGCGGTACACACGTTCGGGCAATCAATGAAGACGGTCTTCAAGTTTGGCAATGGCCTGAATACCACTCGACCCAGAGCCTGCGCCCGGTATGTGGTGATAGCCTCGGTGGCGTAATCATCCTTTTTGGCGAGGGAAGCTCCCGAGTGCTGATCAGCGTAGATGCGAGCGGACATGAGCGATGGCACGTTCCAGCCTCTGGTTTTGATGGCTACGCTTACACCTACACGAATAACGGCCCGTTCTTTTTCGTTGAGGAGGAGCAAGGCGGCACCAAGGTTCGGCTCGTCGGCCTTGATCCTAAAACGGGCGATCAGAAGGTTTCGTTCGAATTGCGAGGTTCCACCAAACCCTCAAGAACCTTGCCCTTCGCAATGACAAATTGGTTTGCACTCAAGGAACGAAAACCTCTCTGCTGTCAATTCGGCATAGCGGACTCGTGAGTAGCTCTCAAGCGGAGACCCATCTTGTGTATTCCGNNAGTGATCACTCACTGTTGCTGTGAAGCATTGCGTTCCCGGGACGGTAGTCGACCCCCAAGAAGCAGGTGTGTCGGTGTCACAGCGATTGATCGCGTTGGATGTAGGTCCAGACCTCACATATTCGGTGGATACAGTGGAAAACACTTCCAATGGCTCAGTTGCGACCAGGCAAATCATCTTAGCGATTCCGACCGGGGACATCATTCCCGGCGAAGACGCTGTCGGCACTTTCGTTGCGCTTCGAAGAACGACGCAGACATGGAGAACAAAAGCCGCAGAGCCCGCAGAGGAATTCCAGTACCGCATCAGAGGAGAACACTATGTCAAGTATCGATTTCAGGTTCCTATCAGTCCCAATGAGCACACTGTCATGTTGCGAGNNCGAACATAACTTTGGCTTTACCGCTCGGGGCAGGACGATAATCGCATTCGACACAAGCAGCGCGCATGAGAGATGGCGATGGAAGGCAAGGAATTCCGACGTAACGCCTTACATGGCCCTGGCAGATGACAGTCTGGTCGTTCGGGATGGCGAACACTACAAGATCATTAGAGACGGCAAGGTCCAATCCCAGTTGGACGACAACTACATGCCGTTCGTCGAAAAGTGTTTCGATCCGGATCCGTTCTAGAAGATAGCCGTTCCAATCGGGCCTTTGCCCCAGCCGCTTCGATATGGGCTCGGTGGCCCTGCGGGCGGACAGCNNTTCCTCACTTCGTTCGGAATGACAACCCTTACGTGTTCGGAATGAAAACCCTCACTTTAGTTCGGAATGGCAACCCTCTCTCGAGCAAGCGTTTCGGGAGCGGTTGTGACCTTCGTAATCGGGCGGGGCCCTTAGCGCATTGCTGGGGCCGGAGGGCGCTCCTAGAATCGGAGCAGGGTTTACTGCGCCTGATTCTGCATGCCTGAGATTACAAGACGACTGGACCGAGCCGAGCTAGGGAAGCGCGTGGAGCGCGCGGAGAAGCTTTTGCAGAAGGGCAAGACCGCGGAGGCTCTGGAGGAGTATCTGCAAGTTCTGCGAGATGATCCGGAGAATGATGTGGTGCGGCAGTTGTCGGCGGATCTCTGCCTTTCGTTGAACCGCAACGCCGATGCGGTGCGGCTGCTGGGCGAGCTTTTTGAACGCCAAATGGGCGCGGGGGATGCGACGCGTGCGAGCTTGACCTATAAGAAACTGGCGCGGCATGGGAGTCCAACCTGGCAACAGAAATTCCGCTTTGGGCAACTGCTGGAAGGATCGAACAAGAAGCTGGCCGTGAGCACGTATGAAACGGCGCTGTCGGACTTGGGAACACTTACCAAGAAGAAGGAGTCGGTCCAGATCATGGATCGCATTGTGGCGCTGGAACCGACGCAAGCCAATCTGTTACGCATGGCGGAACTAGCGTCGGAGCTGGGAAATCGCAAAGCGGCTGCGTCGGCGTATCAGCGGGTGGCGGAGTTAGCGGCGGCCGAGGGCGGGGATAGGGCACAGTGGTACGAGCGCGCCTATCAGGAAGATGCTTCGGATCAGGGCATCGCCTTGGCGTACGGAAAGAGCTTGCTGGCGCAGGGACAAGTGGGCGCAGCCATCTTCATTCTAGAACCACAAATGAACGCCGGAGGAGAGGTAACGCCGGGGTTGCGCGAGACCTACACAGACGCGTTGGTGGCGGCGCGCCGTTTCAGCGATGCCGAACCGCTGGTGTGGCAGCTGTTTGAGGCGAATCCGGCGCGGGTGCAGCAGGTGATTGGGCTGGTGGGAAATCTTCTGGATGGCGAGCAGCACGAGGCTGCGGTCGCGCTGGCGCGCAAGCTGGAACAATTCCAGCGACGGCGCGGGGAACGGCGACAGTTTATCGCCATCATGGAGGACCTGACGGCGGCACACCGCACTTCGCCGCAGATTCTGGAGTTCTTGAGCGAACTCTACAACGCCGCCAACCGGGAAAGCGATTATTGCCAGACGCTACTGAAGTTGTTTGATCTCTATTGCAGTACAGGCGATTTCGCCAAGGGCGCCGAGTGTCTGGATCGTGCGGCGGACGTGGATCCTTATGAGCCGGGTCACGCGAAGCGGCTGGATATGCTCAAGGGGAAGCTGGATGAGGTACGCTTCAAATCACTGGCTTCGAGATTTTCCACCGTCGGCACCGTAGTCGAAGAGCCTGTGCATGAGCAAGAGTCGACCTTGGGCGCTTCGACGCTGCAGGACCTGATGCTGCAGGCGGAAATTCTGGTGCAGTATGG
>PLEA01000395.1 GCA_003136335.1 Acidobacteriaceae bacterium
AGATGAGGTCCGGTCGAGATCTTTTTCGCCGGACAATCACTTTCACCGCTTTCCAAGTCACAGCCCCTCGGATAACCCGAAAAAGCACTAGGCCCCGAGCCTCAGATAGATCCATGGTTGACACCGTACAACCGCACGGCTTGTTCAGTTTCGAAACTGATCGGCGTCGTCGCAACTAAAGAAGATGCAGCTGCTGAGATGGAATAACCCAGGGGCAAGATACCAGACGAGCGTCTTCTATGGTGAGAGGGGCTGGATGTCGCGAACCAAACCCGCGCCTCCGGCGGAGGAAGAAAAATGTTCTTGACATCCCCTTATATAGATCAGGCCATTACGCTCAAAACCCCGTCGTGAGTGCTATGGCGATTTTGCAACAATCCTCAAGATTCGGATATGGGCGGTGCACTCAGGGCGCAACGAGCGTGTTACTCTTATCGGATTCCGCTCGACTATCCCCTAGGGGTGTTCTCATGAACCTTCGGAAGTATTCGAACCTCGTCTTCCTGTTCACTGCCGCAGTTTTCCTGGCTGGGCCCTCAACTCTGCTTGCGCAGCTTTCCGATCTTCCGATAAGGCCCGGCCTCTGGGAGACTCATGTAAATACCAAAGCCGGCGCTTCGAATATCGAGGGTGACACCAAATCTTGTTTTTCCGCCGGGACGACGCTGGGCGACTATCTTACAGCGACAAACAAGGCGGTCGCGGGTACCACGTGCAACGTCAGCAACAAGATCCATACTTCTCACGGGATCTCGTTTGACACCGTTTGTAATGGCCCGAGTATTGCCTCCAAGGGACACATCGATTTTCAGTTGACCGATGCGGAGCACTTCAGTGGGACCAGTCACACGATGGTGACCGGTACTGCCCAAGGCAAGCCTCTGGACATGGCGATCGATAAAAGCTTCACCGCGAAGTTCCTGGCGTCGAACTGCGGTGACGTCAAGCCGTTAGTCGTACCGTCTTCGCCCGGCAAGTAGGGGGCCTATACCCTGCTGCGGTGCGATCAGGCGGCCTCGCATTCTCGTGCTCCCGAACTCTTCTTAGATCGGGTCTAGAACGCATTTTCAGATCGCGGGAGCGCCACGCGGCCACTGCTGCAAATCGTACAGACCATGGACGAGGCGTTCGCAGAACTCGATGTTCAATCCCCACACTTCGAGACTTTAGAGTGACCGTCAGTTGACGAAATCAGGCCATAGATGCGCTCATTGACTTTGGTTCTGAGTGCAATGGCGATTTTATGCCAACTCGTTCTTCAGGGGGTGTGGCGACGGATAGTTGATGAGCACACGACCTTTACACCAACTGGGAATTGCCGACCCGGTGGTTGGTTCAGAAAACAGAGCTGATCGACTACAATCCGCTGCTGCGGGGGAATTCATGGCAAATCTACAAGGGTTGGCGCTCATGGGGTCAGGGTTGAGGGCAGGGGGAACGAGTGTGGCAAATCAGGTGAAAGGGAGTTGCAGCAACGTAAATCTTCGGCGAGGAATATTCGCGCTCACAACGTTGATCCTGATGTTTTCCGCGCGGGTGTATTCCGAGCCCAAGAACTCTGCGAACGCTGCGCCGGTTCAGTCTTTTCTGGGACGGTGGGATTTGACCCTGAAGACTCCGCTTCGCGAATATCCCTCGTGGTTGGAGATAACCCAGGAAGATGGGCAGCTCAGAGCCCGGATGGTGAGCCGTTGGGGACACGCGCGGCCGCTCCCGAAATTCGAGCTCTCGAATGGCCGCGTCAAGTTTGTTTCTCCCAAGGAGGAGGAAGACAGGAAAGACGACATGGTCTTTGAGGGCAAGCTATCAGGGAAGACTCTGGTGGGGACCACGACCGGGCCCGATGGAACTCCGTGGCAATGGACGGGCGAGAGAGCGCCGTCCTTGAAGAGAAAGAGCGCTCCGCAGTGGGGGAAGCCGACGCAGTTGTTCAACGGCAGGGACCTGAGCGGGTGGAAGATGAGCGACCCGGGATCAACAGCGAACTGGAAGATCGAAAACGGAACGCTGGTGAGTCCCGGACATGGCGCCGAACTTATCAGCGACGCCAAGTTTGAAGACTTCAAGTTACACGTCGAATTCAATTGCGCGCCAGGATCGAACAGTGGCGTCTACCTGCGCGGCCGGTATGAACTCCAGATCGAAGACGATCCGGAGCCAGAAGGACCGACGATGCGCACCGGAGGCGTGTATGGCTTCCTGGCTCCCACGCCGGAACAGCCGCGCAGGCCGGGAGAGTGGCAGAGCTATGACATCACGCTGGTTGGACGAGTGGTCACCGTTGTACAAAATGGTCAGACCATTATTGACAACCAGGAAATTCCGGGCATCACAGGCGGAGCTTTGGATAGTCACGAAGCACTAGCCGGACCGATCTATCTGCAGGGGACTGAGACCGGACACGTAGCTTTTCGGAACATCACGATTACGCCAGCAAGGTGATCTGGCGGTTTTCCGCCATGCCCTGCCGTGTTCTGTTCCGCCATTGATCATGCCCCTGGCAGCAAACCGCGCGACAGATCTAGCATTCTTTTGCTGCGGGGTCAGTGAGTGTAATGGCGATTTGTAC
>PLEA01000060.1 GCA_003136335.1 Acidobacteriaceae bacterium
AACTGCATCGTGCCAAGCGCCACTTCGCTCACGATAAGTCCTGTATTCCCCAATTTCCTATACTTCATTTCCCATACTCCTTCTGCAGCGAAAGAAAATTGCGATGGCAAATCGCGAATATGCCCCAAGTCGGCAGAAGCTTCAAAACGATCTCGCGTTAACACTGCTCCAGATTGCGAAGACATACATCCAACTTCTGGGCGAATGTCCGTTAGATTTGGATGCGAAAACCTTCGGTTCATCCTCGATTTGTTTCCACCGCATGTTGACTCCTTCCCAGACGATCTCACACCTGACAAAGAGCCACGAAGCTGCTACTTCAAAGCTGGATCAATCAACGTCAGGTCAGTTGCCGGATCAAACCGCTTTTGCATCGTTACGGGATCGACCGTCACCATCACTTCCAGCGTCGGGGATACATATGCATCAAGAACATGGCCACCGCGTGTTGTTCCATCGGAGTTCCCCACTACCATGTGCGTATGGACTACGGGCTTTCCTTGATAGAACGCGATATCGCCGCTCATTCCAATCACTTCGTGCTGACCGTTGATGGGAATCTTCTTGTACATTTTGCGCCGGGGATCGAACCATCCCAACGTTGCTCCATTTAGTGCTCCAATAGCGGTGAAATGAGCGCTCGTAACTTGATACTTCTCCGCAAACTCCAGCAGCCCTGAAAAAGCCTCGTCTCCCTGATAGAAGATGACCGCATATTGTCTAGTAGTTTCTCCAGGGTTGAGCCATAGAACTTGCATCTTGGGAGCCTTACCCCTCGGAACGGCTTCCGACGGCGAGACATATTCGCTACCCGTCTCCTGCGAATACCCAATCACGCTTGTGACCCCAATCAATGCCAGAAAACAAAGAGTTCTTTTCATCGTTTCCTCTGACTAATGACGTGCAAGAAACGGAATGCACGCCGCTTTCCAATGCACCAAGGTAAGGTAGGCTCACATTTTCAGCGGGATCAGTTAGCTAAGAGCATTGGGGATGGCCTTAGGAATACTCGGATAAGTGTCGTGCGGCTGACGCAACGTCCGCATGTCGACGGGTTCCGGATTCCAACCGGCCCCCGTTCCGGTATCTGCCCTCAAACAACTGCGTGGACAACGAGTTTGCTTAGGATTTTATGTTGGCACGCCAAGTGCTCTTGCTTCACACATCAAAGACAGATGTCGCTTCAGCGTTAGAGTGCCATGAGTATCAACGGAATGAAATCGTTGCATTTTGCTCAGTTTGGACCGCCGTCAGTGTTGCGAATCGAAGAAGTTCCGATTCCAGAGCCTGGCAAGGGGAAAGCACTTGTTCATGTGAAGGCAGCAGCGATCAATCCCAGCGACATCGGCAACGTTTCAGGACACTTCAAGAACACAACTCTGCCGCGAACCCCCGGCCGCAACTTCAGGGGCATCGTCGCGAAGGGGAAGCATCACGAAGGTGACGAGGTTTGGGGCAGTTCTGCGACGCTCGGTATCGTCCATGACGGTTCTCACGCAGAATACGTCGTTGTCCCAGAAGAGACGCTCTCGCTCAAACCGAAGTCGTTGAGTATGGCGCAAGCGGCGGCGATCGGGGTTCCCTGCATTACGGTCTGGGCATCTCTAGCGGTAGTTTACTGTGAGTTGAATCGACGAGCTTGTAAGTAAGTATTTTTGATGGTGTTACGAACGTGGTGTTGTCTTACCCAAGTGGGGTACTACGATGCCATGGCTGCAAGCCCCAGAGTCTTGACCAAGGCTTGTTGGGCCAGAGTCTGCTGCGAAAGCACATAGGCGGTGCGGGGCGGTCCCTTTTCGCCCTGAGGCGGATAGAGCAGAACGAACTGTTTGATCTGCTCCAGTTCCTCGAGCAGTTGCTCAACCGACAGATCCGCCCACGCAGCTTTGGCCTGCCGGTGCACATACTGCAACAGTGAGATGCCCAACATGCAGTAGAAGGCGTGGATGCGAATCTTGCGGTCGGTCCAGTGATACATGGGATCCCAGCCCAACCACTGTCCATCTTTCAAGCCGCGGAATATGCGCTCGATGGATTGTTGACCGCCATAGCCGGCCACGACTTGTTCCGCGCTCCAATCCATGCGGTTGGTCAGCAGCACGGTGCGTCCCAGGCGCTGACTCAGGAGTTGGGGAAGAGC
This sequence comes from Acidobacteriaceae bacterium, assembly GCA_003136335.1. Next base: position 2,141 of record PLEA01000060.1, read on the forward strand.
CGCGGAATCGAAGTCAAACTGCAAATGCCAGCCACCGTCCTGCTCTTGCAGTTGATAGCGAACGAGCTCAGCCAGAAACGGAGCGGACAACCAACGCCGAATCTTGCGCTCAATCTGCTCCTGTTTCCAGCGCGCTTTCGGTTTATTCAGTTCCATGGCTAGACGGCGGAGCGACTGCAACACCCGGCTGAGGCTGGTGGTCAGACTGTGCAGTTGCTCGCCGGCAAAGGAAGCCGAGTATTTCACCACGCACAGATACTCGCGTCCATGGACCAGAGTTTTCTCGGCGGCAGCGCGCACCCCGGGTTGGGCACTGCTGCAGGTGGGGAGTTCCTCGAGCGCTCGACTGCGCAACTCCGCCGGCGCTTGATTCCAGGGCAAGGCCGAGATCCAGCCTACGCCCGCTTCTTCCAAGGCCACCGTGTTGGCCAGCGCCGCCGAACCTTTATCCAACACCAGCGTTACTGTCTCGCGTGCGATCTGGTTTTGATCCAGCATGCGCGTGATGCGCGTCAACGCCGTGGAAAACTCTTCCACGTCGGCTACGTTTCCGGGATACACGTGATGACATAAGCTCAAGCCCTGCTCGCCATCGAGCACGTAGCTCAGACCGACTTGCCGCAGATTATGGCGGCCCTGCTTGTTGTGTCCGCGCTGGGCCAGTTGATTGCGCGTGTTGGTGCTGGCGATATAGGTGTAGAAGTTGGTGGTGTCGTAGGCCAGCAGACGACGACTCACCAGTTGTTTCTCTTTCCATACTCCCAGCAAACGCAACTGGGCTTGCTCCAAGGGATCGTCGGCCGAGGAGAGCGCTTCTGGGCCTTCCGGCAGGATCTGTTCAAAGGCGTCCCCGAACGCTTGCGAAGTAAAGCGTTCGGGGGGGAACTCCCAGAGCGTCGACAGGATGGAGGAGTGATACCAATCGGGAACTTCGGTTTTGGGGCCAGGCTGGCAGATGCGGTGGATGGCCGCCAGCAAGAGGTAGTGAGCGGGCCAGGGCCCGGAGCGTGGCGTAGGCCAGAGCGATTGCAGCAAGTCCCAGACGCCGGTTTGCTGAGCGGCGGCCCAGAGGGCGGCGGGCAAGCCAAACTCGCGGGTGGTGGCGGCCAAGGGGACGGGGGCTGTGCGGTCGCGGACCAACTCGGCGAGTTTCTCGGCGGTACCGAGATAAGCCTGATGAACGATGCGGGGCTTGCCGTCGACGCGGGCACTTTCGACGACGTAGTAGTAGAGTTTGTTGCCTTTCTTCTTGGCGACGAGGCTTGCCATACAGGGTAATACAATATTCATACCACTCAGTGTTGTCAAGCAATAAATGCGCAGATATGCACGGGAATCTATTCAATATAGGGTAATACAAAGAGTTGACGGCGAGAACTTGCAGAACTACTCTGCTGGGAATGACTTAGCGGCGCTGCTTGGACTCTTACTCGAGCGCTCCCAGTAAACTACCGCTAG
>PLEA01000496.1 GCA_003136335.1 Acidobacteriaceae bacterium
TCATAGGTTACGAACGAAGCGACCAGCGCCAGTGCAAGCATCGGCACCGCCAGCCGCCGCGTCCATTTTTTTGAGCTGTCTTTGAACTGCATTCCTACATTCATTTGAGTTACGTCCTTTCGAGAATCTGTGCAACTAATTCATTAGTTCTTGGAATTAATATTACTCCTTTTTGTCTGTGCCTGCATGCTATGCAGGTGGGGAAGTGGGGGAATAGGCTGGCCGTGCGCTTGCCCGCGGCGGTGATCGACGCGCTCGAACTGAAAGAAGGCGATCAGATTGAAATTCGAGTTGCGCATGGGCGAGCCTTCGAAGTGAGCCGCGATCACAGCAGAGAGCGTGGGTTGGCTCGCCTGCGTAAAGCTCCGAGCCCTTGCCTGCAGGATTTATCTTCGACCGAGCCGGCGCGAATGCCCGGTAAGGCGTTGTTCGACACGAACGTCTTGATCTACGCCCTTGCGCAAAACGATCCTTGCGGCCCACGGGCCGAGGCGCTGCTGGCGGCGGGCCGGCATAGTCGGCGTGCAGGTATTGAACGAATTCGTCCCCGTTGCCCGCCGCAAGATGCGCATGCCATGGAAGGACGTGGTCGGCGCGCTGGGCGTTCTTCGGGTCCTCTGCCCCTCGCCGGTTCCTATCACAATTTCCACGCATGAGAAGGCGCTGAAGATCGCCAAAGATCTTGGTTACGAAATCTACGATGCGCTGGTCCCGAAGCGCGGCGGGAAGGCGGGACCAGATTTCGATCTGCGGCATTCATTCACCGAAGATGAAGCGCCTCATCTCATCGCCAAGCTGCTTTACCTCGTTGGGATCGGCCGCGGTTCGAAAGCGTTCCGCCAGAGCGAAAAAAGCTTTCTCTTTTTCTTTTTGCGCTTCGAGGCCCGATCGGCGGGAGGACGTGCAACGCAACCACCGCCGCCATGGGGATTCTACCTGGGAGGACTTGCAAGACCCTGGCAACAGCGTAGATCGTAATGAGCGATAAAAACAAAACGTAGATTCCGGTCTTATTTTTCGCGACGTTATAAGCGGCTATAGCCATTAGGAACCTTGCGCGACCTGTGCGCTAACTAGCTGACCCAATCCAGAAACTTATACCAAGCTCCCGCGAGCGGCAGGAACCAAGGCTTCCCGTTGTACAAGCCGAGCGGCGCGCCGGGGAAGGGAATGCCGACAAACGGATTCTCCGGCTTATCGCCTGCCATCAGTTCGGCAATCTTCTGGCCCTGATACGTCGCCATGGCAACGCCGTGCCCAGCATAACCGACGGCATAATACATGCCGTCGAGTTGGCCAGCGTGCGGCATGATGTCGAAGGCGAAATCGAGCGTGCCTCCCCAGACGTAGTCGATTTTGGCGTCGCGGAGCTGGGAATAAACATCGATCATGCCCCGGCGCAGGATTTCGGCGCTTTGGTGAATTGTCCGATCGGTCTCGGGGAAGAATGCGGCGCGGCCCCCGAACAGCATGCGGCGATCCGGCGTGAGCCGATAGTAATAGAGATAATTTTTCGAGTCATAGATCATGCGGTTGCGCGGGCTGAGTTCGCGGGCCAGCGCTTCGGGAAGAACTTCCGTCGTGATGATGAACGATCCGATTGGAATGAGTTTCTTCTGAAGCGCGGGAGTGGCCATGCCCGTGTATCCGCTGGTACCGACAAAGACTTCGTGCGCCCACAGCGAGCCGCGAGAGGTGATGAGCTTCGATCCGGCCGCGCCCTGGCGCGACTCGCGCCGAATGGTTTGAACGCGAGTATGCTCGCAAATCTCTGCTCCTACTTTGATGGCGGCGCGGGCGAGGCCGGCGACGTAGCGGGCGGGATTGCAGCCGGCGCTGACTTCATCCACCATGCCGCCGTAATAGATGGTTGACCCGATCTCGGAACTCAACTCTTCCTTCTGAACAACTCGCAGCGTGTGGTTGAACTCGCGTGCGATGACTGCGGCCTGGCGGGCGTAGTCATCAAAGTGCTTCTGCTTGCACGCGACTTCCAGATGCCCGCAGCGGGAGAAGTCGCAGTCAATATACTCTTGGCGCACGATCTGTTCCACGCAGTCCAAGGAGGCGAGCGAGGCGGCATACATGCGCTGAGTTCGTTCGCGTCCGTACATGGAGATGAGCTGGTTGACGCCGAGTTTCATCCCAGTGAGGACCATCCCTCCATTGCGGGAACTGGCGCCCCAGCCGATGGTTTCGGATTCAAGCACGGCAACTTTCGCGCCGCGCTTGGCTAGTGTGTGGGCGGCGGAGAGGCCGGTGAAACCTGCGCCGATTACGGCTACATCGACGACCTCCGGCAGAGGGTGAGCTTCAACGCCGGGAAATTCGGCGGTAGTGAGCCAGTAGTTACGTTCTTGCAGGGGCATAGGGACGCGGGTACGAACTTACAAAAAAACTTTAACCACAGAGGGCCCCGAGGAACACAGGATGGAGCATTAGGCCCTGACGACCCAAAATTCTAACGTATCGCGCGGAAGTGCATGTACCCGCAGTAACCCATTCGCTGACCTTCGGTCCCCCACGGTAATCTTGCCCCAGTTACTGGCTCACCCTAGTCTGAAGGAGCATGGCCCTTCGCTGCCTTTTGTTTTCCTCAGATGAGGGAACGGCCGAGCCGATTCGCCAGGTGCTGGCTGGTCTCGGGGTGGAGGGAGAGTACTGCTCCGACGCCGTCGCTGCGGTCGAGAAGGTCACCCAGCAGAATTTTCAGATCGTCATCATTGATTGGGATAAGCAGCCGGAAGCTGGACTGCTGCTGACGGCAGCTCGCGAACGCAAGGCCTCCGAACGCCCGCTCACTCTGGCGATTGTGAGTGATGATGGCAACGTTCCAAAGGCGCTGCAGGCGGGCGCGAATTCGATTTTGCGCAAACCGCTTCAGGGCAGCCAGGTCAAAGATACGTTAGCAACCGCCCGCGATCTGCTGCGCGCGAAGCAGGAATCGGCGGCATTCGCGGCGCAAGCGGCCGCAGCAGGAGCGTCGGCGGCTCTTTCGGCAACGCTGTTCGCGAGTGCAGGACAGGGAAAAGAACGACCGTTGCGGGCGGAAGAGTCTAAGCAATCTTCCCCGTCGGTTCCGGGGGCGCATTTCGTTCCCACGTCGCATGCGCCTGAGTTTGCGTCGTCCTTCGCGGGTATAGATTCGCTGAAAGATTTGGAACCGTTCGCCGCGTCGGTGGCGCCAGAGAAGCTCACTCGGCCTTCACCTGCTCCGGCTTCACCACCTCCGCCAGGTGGCCCCCGCGGCTTGGAATGGTATTTAAGAACCCGGGCTGGAGCTTCCACCCCGATTCCAGAGGATGTGCCGGCGCCTCCGCCTCCCGCGAAACCCGAATTACTCGGCTACGACCAGACGACTACACACTCCGCGCCGCCGGCTCCGCCGAAGTCGGACGACCTGGTGGTGGGTTCCGTTCCCGAGCCCAAGTCGAATCACAAGGGCATCCAGGAGTCTAAGAAAGAAGAGCGCAAGAAAGAAGAAGAACTCTTCGCTTATATGGCGGGGGAAACGAGCGACTCCCGGGAGAACCCACAGCCAAGGTCACGGCTGAAGGGCGCAATTATTGGGGCCCTGGTTCTGGCCGGCTGCGCGATTCTGGCTGCGCCGCAAGCTCCATGGCACCCCAAGATGCAGGGGGTCTGGGCTCGCGGGCAGCAGGCGATGCGCGGCTGGCTGAATCCCCAGCCGGTCACCCCGATTCAGGCCCCGGTCGCTCACGAAGATTTTGGCCGCGCCGGGGATGAGTACAAGCTGCCGGTCTCGGAGAATATTCCGGATGCCACGACCGACCCTTCACAAATTCAAGTGGTTCCAGTGATTGATCCGACCCTCAAAAAACCAAACAACGGTGCGTCGAACCCGGATCAGCGTGCAGGACAGCCAGACGCAGCGGCGGCGACTCCGAGCGACCAGATGCCTTCCGCAGTGCAGGTGCTCCCATCAACTCCCGAGACCGCGCAGCCTGTCAGCGGACCGCCGGGTCCGACGCTTGCCGCTCCCGTCGCCGCGCCGCGTTCTGATACACCTGCTGTGGTTCCTCTGTCTGCATCCTTCGTGCCTTCGGTTCCGGCGCAACCCGCGCCGCCGAAGCCTGCGCAGCCGCACCTTGCATCGCCGGTTGGCAACGTGCCGTCGAGTCTGAAGTCGCAACTAGCCTCGATGACTCCCGATGCCAGCGGTAACAAGGCCCCGGAAGCTGCCATGGATTCGATTGAACCGGTCGCGGTTTCGGAAGCCACGGAGCGTTCGTTGCTAACTGAGCAGCCCGCCCTCGCCTACCCCGACAAGGCCAAGGGACAGCAAGGGACAGTCGTCTTGCAGGTTCTGATTGGCCGCGACGGCACCGTGCAAGACGCAAAGTTCCTGCAGGGATCGCTGGCCTTCGCGCGAGTCGCAATCGACGGCGTGAAACAATGGAAGTTCAAGCCCTACGCCATGAATGGGCGAGCCGTATCGGTCCAGACGCTGCTGACGATGACCTTCAAACCCACGACGTGAAAGTAAGTGGTTTGTTTTGTTGAAGACGGCAAGGGATCGTCTCCCCGCAATCCCACCCTCAACAAGCCAACGCGATGACGGCTCGCAGCCGGTTCACCCGTGAACGCTTCCCCTGCGTTACCGAAGAGGCTCAAATCAAGCAGCTGAACCGTCGCAAACTGCATCTAGAGAGATATAATTAGGAGAGTTTCTCAGGGAAGCAACTCCTTCCAGAAGAAGACCAAAACTGATGTCCATGAAAACTAAAGCAGTGGTTCTCGTCACCTCTTTTGCCGTATTACTGTTCGTCGTTGTGGGTTCGCTGGGAGGCGTGCACGCCTCCTCCAACGACGGCTCTTACCGTCAACTGCAGGTTTACAGTGAAGTGCTCTCGCGCGTGCGCAGTGAGTACGTGGAAGAGCCCAACATCCCCAAGGTGACGGACGGCGCGCTGCATGGACTTCTCGAATCGCTAGACTCCAACTCCAGCTACATGTCGGCGGATGCCTACAAGGCTTATAAGACCCACAAGTCAGAAGCCAAGGGCGGAATCGGCGCCGTGATCTCGAAGCGCTTTGGTTACGCCGCGGTCGTCGACGTGTTGCCCGGCTCGCCGGCTGAGAAGGCGGGGATTGAGCAAACCGATATCTTCGAATCGATTGAGGGGCAAAGCACGCGGGAAATGTCGCTGCCTGAGATCAAGAGCATGCTTGCCGGCACGCCGGGATCCACGCTGAATGTTGCCGTAGTCCGCGCGCGCAAGGCAGAGCCGCAGAAAGTTGTGATCACGCGCGATATCGTGAGCATCCCTCCGGTAGCCGACAAGATGATGGAAGACGGGATCGGCTATGTAAAAGTTGAAGCCCTGACCAAAGGCAAGACTCAAGAAATTGCTTCGAAGATCAAGTCGCTGGAGCAGTCGGGAGCGAAGAAGATTCTGCTCGATCTGCGAAACTGCGCCGAGGGGGACGAGAACGAAGGCGTCGCGGCGGCGAACCTGTTCCTCAATCACGGAACTATTACTTACTTGCAGGGACAGAAATTTCCGCGACAGGCCTTCAATGCCGATCCCGCCAAAGCGATCACCACCCTTCCGGTCGCTGTTCTGGTAAACCGGGGAACCTCCGGCGCGGCTGAGATTGTGGCGGCTGCGATTCTGGAGAACGCACGCGGCGACGTTGTCGGCGATAAGACGTTTGGCGACGGCTCGGTGCAGAAAACCATTGACCTTCCCGATGGCGGCGCGTTGATCCTCTCCATCGCAAAATACTATTCACCCAGCGGCAAAGCCATTCAAGACTCGGCGATCACGCCCAACGTTTTGGTGGCGGATGCCACGGACGATTCCGTCGGTCCGGACGACGAAGACACCACGGCCACTCCGGATCAGGAAGCCAAGCCCAAGAATCCAGTGGATGATCAGCTGAACAAGGCCGTAGAAGTTCTGAAGAGTCGAGCCAGCTAGAGGCAAGAAGCAGATTCCTCGGTTCCCGTCGCTTTCGCTCCGGCCGCCCCCGGAATGACAGGATAAATTAGATTTGATCGCGCGCCCACGGGAGCGCGATTTTCTTTTGCGAGCAAAACGCGTGCCCAAGAACGTGCCGAAGAAGCCCACGCGAATGCTATCCTGACTTCGACTCCCCATGATCTCTCTCTACGAAACTCTTCCCCCGGTGGAAATCGGCGGGCGCAGGCTGGTGGGCCGCGTGCTCTTCGGCCTGCTTGTGCTGATTTCAATCCTCGTGGGAGCGACCGCTGGGTTGTTGCTGGTCTACACCACGGACCTGCCGCAGGTCGATGCGCTGGAAGCTTACCGTCCCAGTTCCATCACCGAACTCTATGACGATCATGAGCGGGTGATTGGATCGTTCGCGCTGCAACGCCGCGTAGTGGCGAGCTACGACGATTTCCCTCCGGTCTTGCGCGATGCCCTGGTCTCGATCGAAGACAAAGATTTCTACCGGCACTCCGGAATCAACTTCTGGCGGATCATGGGCGCGGCTTATCGCGACCTTACCTCGGGCGGCCGGCTGCAAGGAGCCTCGACGCTGACCATGCAGTTGGCGCGCAATCTTTTCCTCTCGCCGGACCGGTCGTTCCATCGCAAAGTGCAGGAAACGATGTTGGCCATCCAGATCGAGCG
>PLEA01000292.1 GCA_003136335.1 Acidobacteriaceae bacterium
CAGTGGCTGCGGCACGGAGACGAGATCGCAACCGGCGACTCGGTATTTTTGTTTTTGGTCGAGGACCAGGACCAAGCGGTTCCAGCCAGCTGCGTTGAGTTCGATGACAGCCACTTCACGGCTGAGACCAAGCTGATTCATCCCAGAGAAGTGGTCTACCTGCAGCCGGAGCGGCTGCAGCGGGAGTTGCCAGCAACGTCGCAGGTGGCGCGCAATTTGAGCGCGCTGCTCAAGATCAGCCGCGTGGTGCATGCCATCCGCGATCTGGAAGAATTGCAGGCGCAGTTGCTGGATTTGATCTTTGAAGTGGTGCCGGCGGGCCGAGGCGCGATTCTTCTGGCGGAGGGCGCAGAGCAAGAATTCAATTGCTTGTATGCGCGGACGCGGCACGCGGGACAGCCCCAACTTGTTCGCGTCAGTCGCACGATTGCGCGCCAGGTCATGAAGGACAATGTCGCGATTTTGGGAGTGGACGTCCCCACCAGTGGCAAACTGCGCGACGTGGAAAGCCTGGTGGCTTCCGAAGTGCGAACGCTGTTGTGCGTGCCTTTGACGGTGTTTCAGCGGGTGATTGGATGCATTTATCTGGACAGCACGAACGCGGCTGACCGCTTTCAGGAAGATCACCTGCAATTGTTGACGGCAATCGCCGGGGTTTCCGCGGTGGCGCTGGACAACGCGCGGCGACTGCAATGGCTGGAGCAAGAAAACCAGCGGCTCACAACGGAAGTCAGGCAGGAACAGAGCCTGGTGGGGGAAGGCGCGCGCATCAAGGAGATTTATCAGTTTCTGGCAAGGGTCGCGCCCACCGAATCGACGGTACTGATCGAAGGCGAAAGCGGAACGGGCAAGGAGTTGGTAGCCCGGGCACTGCATCGCAACAGTCACAGAGGGAACAAGCCGTTCGTGGCGATTAACTGCGCGGCGATTCCCGAATCGTTGTTGGAGAGCGATCTGTTTGGGCATGAACGTGGTGCGTTCACGGGTGCGGCCGTACAAAAGAAAGGGCGGCTGGAAGTCGCCGACGGCGGCGTGGTATTTCTCGACGAGATCGGGGAACTGGCGCCCGCACTACAGGTGAAGCTGCTGCGTGTCTTGCAGGAGCGCGAATTCGAACGTGTGGGTGGGACGCATCCCATCAAGGTCGATATTCGCCTGATCGCTGCCACCAATCGCGACTTGAACGAAGCGGTGCGCACCGGGGAGTTCCGCCAGGATCTGTATTACCGGCTGGCGGTGGTCAAGCTCACGATGCCTCCGCTGCGGGAACGCAGAGAAGACATTCCGATGCTGACGCGGCATTTTTTGCAGAAGTATGCCAAGCGATGCAAGGTGAAGGCGAAGCCGGTGTCGCGCGAAGCCATGGCGGCACTGGTGACCTATGAGTGGCCGGGCAACGTGCGCGAATTGGAGAATGCGGTGGAGCGGGCGCTGGTGATGGGTTCGTCGGATACCGTGCAGTTGGAGGATTTGCCGGAGTCATTGTTGGAGCAGGCGCCGGCCGCGGAGACCCATGAAGGGAAGTACCACGCGGGCGTGAAAGAACTGAAGAAGCAGTTGATTCTTGACGCGGTGGAGCAGACGCGGGGAAATTACGTGGAAGCGGCGGGGATTCTGGGCGTGCATCCGAATTATTTGCACCGGCTGATCCGGAATTTGGGATTGAAAGAGGCGTTGCATGATTTGTTGCGCGAGCGCAGCAAGTTTTCGGCGTAGTGCGACCCAGAGTGTCCGCGAGGATCAGTGCCGTCCCTGCGGGACTCGTTGAGCCTTTCCGCTTCTACCCGGCACTTCCGTGCCGGGCTTTCACATACCGCCGCTTCGCGGCTGGAATCCGGTGGCGAAGGAATCAAAGTATCCGAAGTTAAACTGTCTGAATTTCGAGCCGTGAATCAGGGTAAAGGCAACTGCAGGAGGCGGGCGGGATCGAGATAGGTGCCCTGCCAGCGGACGGCGACGTGAAGGTGAGGGCCAGTGGCGCGGCCGGTGCCGCCACTCAGGCCAATTTCCTGGCCGCCCTTTACCGCGTCTCCTTCCTTCACTTTCAATTCGGAAAGATGGAAGTAGAGGGTGAGAAGTCCCTGACCGTGGTCGATGACGACGCAGTTGCCTTCGAAATATAGGAAGCGAGCGAGCAGCACTGTGCCTGAATTCATGGCCGCAACCGGGGTTCCGGTAGGGACGCGGAAATCGAGTCCCCAATGTGGGCGCTGCGCTTTGCCGTTGAAGATTCGTTGCGAACCGTAGACATCGGAGATGGCGGCGTCGGCGGGAGCGGCAAATTTGCCGTCCCACTCACGGGTGGGCGTCACGCGGCTCAGGTAGTCCTCTTTTATTTTTACGCTTTCTGCGATTTGCTGTTGCTGCTCGGGGGAGGGCTCGGTAAATTTCTTTTCGACCGTGAGTTCTACTTTAATCTGAGGATACTGGGCGTGGGCGACAGTGAACGTGTGCGCGAAGGTCAACTGAGTTTTAGTCACGGTGCGTTCCGCAGATAGTTCGAGCACGTATTTGCCCGGAGTAGTCTCGAAGGTCACGCCAGCGAGGGTGAACCACGTTTTTGTGGAGGAGTTGTAACTGAAGGTGAGGTGATGGCCGAGCCATGTGCCGCTGAGGGACTCGAGTTTGGCCGGTGGCTTCACTTGAAACAAGACTGGAGCGCCGTTGACCAGGCGGTTGGGCTGGGCGCGGACGTTCCACGTGGCAGCGGAGGCGGGAAGCGCGGCGGCGCGCAAGACAGTACTGATTACTATGACTAAGACAGAGCATATGCGGAGCCACCGGGCTGCGCCCCGGCGGGACAGCCGAGGCGGCTGTCTCCACATGAGTTTTCTGCGATTTGGAAACTTCACTTCACCAGCGTAGCACTTCTCGGAATTACGCCGCTATAATCCCGGGGGCATCCAAGTTCTCGCCGAAAGGGGCTGGGCATCTGCGCGGAAAGCGGTTGATTGTGGTTTGTCCCTCGCCACAATTCTGTCCGGCTTTGAAATCAGCAACATTGGAGTGCAGGCGAGAATCTCATCTGCTATAACTCTGCCACCATGTTCGACCTGTTTTGCCTGTGGTTCGGAGCAGCCCTTCGCAGTGTTCGCAACCGGCAAAATCTGCTTCTGGAGAACCTGGCTCTTCGACAGCAGCTTGTCGTGCTGAAGCGCAGACATCCCAAACCAAAACTCGGTGTGCTCGACAAGCTCTTTTGGGTCGCCGCTCTCCAATTCTGGTCTCAGTGGAAACAGTCGCTCTTCCTCGTCATGCCCGACACCGTGGTCCGCTGGCACCGATCCTTACGGGTCTAACAAGGCCGGCCGCGCTTGTCTGCCGCCATTGTGACCCGCAACAGCCGCCCGGAAATCATTGCGGTAGCGCCTGCCAAGGACAGGCAGCCCGCGAAGTAACCCTCATACTTCGATTGGGTCGAAGTCCAAATGAACAGTTGCGAAGCGGAGCGAATCTCAATCGCCGCGGCAATCACCACCAGTAACCCTAGGACCTGCCACACTCGACCTTCCACTTGTGGTTTCATGCTTGCCTCCCTATCCTTGCTTGACGCTTGAGTTCCCAGCGCCGACGCACTCGCATCCGTACGCAGGCATGGTCACTCGGCGACAGGAACGTCTTCAAATGGCGTGAATTTCGGGATATTGAGGCTGATGCGCTTCGATGTTGGCGCTGGGGCTGGGTACTTGGCCCACATCACACGTTGCTCGCCCGGCGGCAGCGAGCCCCACCACATGTCCAGGATCCTCTTACCCTCGATGGTGAGATTGCTGTATTTCTTGTTCCCTGCGGGATCGATGTAATAAATGTCGTCCCAGCCAAAATCATAAGTCACAGCGTGGGTGCCTGTATTAATAATGCGCCATCGGACTAACAGTGCGCCACCGCTTACCCGCTTCACCTTGAGCAGGTCACATCGCAGGTTGGGGTCGTTCGAGTATTGCGCGCTGGCGATNNCACGATCATCGTCAGCGCCAGCGGGAACGCGCTGCCCTGGCCGAGGCCGATCAGCACAGCCCAAAGCGCCGGTGCGGCCGCCGGCGCGGCGAGCAGGTCGATCTTCTCGCTGCTTCCTTCAACCGTAGCCAGCATCAGGCTGTAAGCCCAAGTCCCCGCGGTCTTCTGTGCCCTAACATAAACAGTGCCCTTACCCTTCGGACCGGAGATTGGAACGGAAAGATCGGCATCGCCCGCACCGGGCGAAACGTTGATAGAACCGCCTACGAGCCAGCCTTCACTGATTGGAGTCCCGAGGCGTTGCCCCAGGAGTGCGCTCGACTGCGCTCTGGCAGTCGCCTCTTTGGCCACATCGGAACTTCGCAGGGCTCCCATAATCAAGGTAAAAATACCAACCACGAAAACTACCCCGCAGACGAATATGGCAGCAAGTAGCCGCTTCCAGTTTCTTCCCAACCAACTCCTGTGTTGGTTTGGCATCAATGCCGGAGCAGGCACGGTGGCTTGTGATATGCGGCTTGGCTGTGTAGACATAAGTTTCTCCTCAAGTCATGCAATCGAACGCTGGTTTAGTCTCGCTGCAAGCTCTTCACTGCAACTTCTCAGCCTCTCCTCTAGTGGCTGTACATTCATAACGCGCAAAAACACGGACAAATAGCTCACACCGGTCAAGATTATTTTCTTGCCGCTACAATGAGTTCGCTTCGCAAGATCATCCCGTGGTCGCCCACGACATGACCGCAGTCCCGCGCTATCTAGGTAACGCGCGAAGAAACCACGGAGAAAGGTCCAAAATTTCTTTGGTACAGGCCAGCGGCAGTTCTGGTTTTCGGCGCCGCAAACTCCAAGTGTGCCAAAACAAAGGCGTAACGCCCGTTCGTTTTGCGTTCGACTTGATATATACTTTTGGCCCTAGAGATCGCGATCTTTGGGGTGAGTTGGGAATGGTCGCGAGCTCACATTGGAATTCCCCCCGACTTACATCTTTAATTTCTTTGCTTAACAACGTCGAGTGATCGCGACTTGCGGTGTCCATTCACGCGCTGGGTCCGGTCATCGCGTTCGAGGTTCTTATGGATGCGCCAACCGATGTAGCCACTCTCCTCGGGGAACTCGATGTCGGCAATGACAAGGCAGTGGCCGATTTGGTCGTGTCGCTGTACTCGGAACTGCACCGTCTGGCGTCTCGTTACTTGCAGCGAGAGCGCAGTGATCACACCTTACAAACGACCGCCCTGGTGCATGAGGCCTATCTTCGCCTGGCTGATCAGAGAGAAGTTCATTGGAAGAACCGGGAGCAGTTCCTGGGCGTCGCTGCACAACTGATGCGGCGCATCCTGGTTGACTATAGCCGTGGCCACGGAGCCAAAAAGCGCGGCAAAGGCTTTAAGGAAGTTTTCCTGGAAGAAGCCGCAGGCTTTTCCAAGGGGAAGGCGTCGGACGTCATTGCCTTGGATGAAGCGCTCACCCGATTGGCCGAGTTCGATCCGCAGCAAGCCCGGCTTGTGGAAATGCGTTTTTTCGGCGGTCTAAGCATTGAGGAGGCTGCCGGAGTTCTAGGAGTATCCCCCGCGACAGTGAAGCGCCATTGGAACTTGTCCAAGGCCTGGCTTGCGCGTGAGCTACGCAGAGGCGACCAGAAAGATGCCTGAAAANNGACTCCCTGCGCACCGAAATAGAATCGCTGCTGTCGAGCTTCGATGGCGCCGCCACCTTTCTTGAGGATTGTCCCGCCGCTGATCTGCTGTCCGCGCAGTCGCGTGCGATGGCGGGAAGAAGGATTGGGGCGTACCGCATCATCCGCGAGATTGGGCAGGGCGGCATGGCGGTGGTGTATTTGTGCGAGCGCGACGACCAGAACTATCGGAAGCAAGTTGCGATAAAAATGGTCAAGCCCGGAATCGACACCGAACAAGTGCTACACCGTTTCCGCAATGAGCGCCAGACACTCGCGGCACTGGACCATTCCAACATCGTGAAACTCCTCGACGGCGGCAGCAGCGAAGATGGTTCCCCGTACTTG
>PLEA01000199.1 GCA_003136335.1 Acidobacteriaceae bacterium
AAGTCCTGCAAAATCCGCAACCCAGACGCAACAAGCCTGAACAGAAACGGGGGAATTAACTCAATGGATCAGTCGTCGGCAGTTTCACCGAGAGCGGAGCATCTGACACCCTCACCGATAAAAACTACCCTGGCCATGGAAATAAGTACCGAAATCGTTTGTGAAGACACCACCCTGCCCGCTCGAGTCGTGCGTGATCTGGATCTGCACGACGCTGGCGTTGGTGCCAGCGTCCGCGCCAGCGTCGGCACCGCCGCCCGCGCCGGCGTCGGCAGCAGCGTTTTTCTGAACCTTGGACACCAGTCCCATGTGCGTAAGGGCGTCGTTTGCCCAGATATCACTTACCTTCACATCGGCAATGGAGATCTTCTGTTTGCTCTGAACAATATCAGGTACACGAATCGAGTGTCCTTCGAGGCACTGGTTCGAGGGTGCACCGCTCGACATGTCCAGTTGATGCGCCACCCAGTGCGCGCACCCTGTACCCAGGAAGGGTAGCCACGTGTCGCCGCCTTTAAACGTGATGAAGCAGGCCTTCGGTTCCACATGCTTGTTCTTGAGAGTAACTTCTGCCACGGCGGCTTGCTGTCCATCCTTGCACTTCTGGCAGTAATTCTTCGAGGCGACGGTTATCACAGTGTCTCGACCCGGGTGAAGAAAACACTTTGCCATATGCCCTCCTCCATGTTGCGTCGGGATTAGTGCGCTGGGGTCTCTTTCTGAATACCGATTAATTGTTTGCGAATTGCATCTTGGGCTTCGGGTTTCGAGACATCCCGATAGAACCTGTCCTCTGTCCAATCAGTTACAGGTTGGCTCGGCACAAAATAGCTTTTTATCAGGTCCGTCAATGACCAAGTGTCCTTGTCCCCCTGGTAATTGGCATAGCGTTGGGCGCGCAATTCCTGTGCAGACTTGGTCAACATGTCTCGAAGTGCGCGAATGATTTCGGCCTGTTGCCCCGCAATCTCGTATTGCCGGTCGGCGTGGGAAAAGAAATCCGCCACAAGGTTGGTCGCGGGGGGCGCGGACGGCGGAGAATTCGACGGCTTCGTGCCCGTCTGGCAGGCATGAGGCCCTAACGTCAAGACGACCACGAAGAGGAAATTCGCCGCGGTAACCGATCTACAGAAAGCCATACGACTTTAAATGCAACCCCGCGAAGAAATCAGGAAATACCCGCACATTATCCCGACCAAAAGAACTGTCGTCAATGTCACGTCCCAGCAAAGAAAGACACTTTTCATCTTAAGATCGTGAAACACCCGGCAGGTCTCGCGAGCACGGCCTGGACGCGCCACCAGAGGGATTCACGCGGAACTGTAGAAAACATACGCAAAGTCGTTCGTCGTCAAAAAAATGGAGGTTGACTGCGTCGAACAATACGGTATCATGCGCGAATGGAAAACTAGATGTCAAGTTATCTACAAAGGAGTGATCTAGGATGGCTAGACCATTAACAGTACGGAAGCTGCTGAGGCACTGGGGCTGAGCGTCTACACGGTGCGCGCCTGGGTCGCTCAACGCAGGTTGAACCACGTACGCCTGGGTCGTAGCATCCGTATCCGCCGGGCTCCGGATAACCCAAGCCAGCAACACCTTTTTCCCTTAGCAATGTCTTCGAGGGTCTCGTAAAGGCAGTCGGAAAACTGATCGATGCACGAACTGCCGGCGGGCTTCATCTTCATGAAGGACTTCCTCGCATGGCTTCGACGCCAAGGACGTTCTCCAATATGGACAGAATTCTCCGCTATGAAGAAAGAATGCACAGACAGATCGACTGGGCAGTGCAGAGACTGCTTGAGGCCCAGGAAAAGCGAAATACACTGCATTCCCGCTTCTAATGCTGAACTCGTCACGACTGGCAACCGTGCAAAACGAAGCCAATAAGTGACGTGTTTTCAATGAGTCTGTAGATTACAATCCGCTCAGAAACCGGATAGCTGACCGATCATCAGCAGCGACAAGGCGGGATGCCTTCCCGCTCCCGCCTTCCTGGAGTTGAAGGCCGACGAACGACCTAAGATCGATCCAGACTTCGAGGAAGTGACTGAAGGCGAGGAAGTCGAGAAGAAAGAGAAACTCAAGACCAAAATGGGCACGCCTTGAAGCGATGGTCGGCACCGACAACCGTATTGAGATGGTGGCGAAAGACCTGATTGATCACGTAGAAAAGCGTTTCGACGCCATGGAAGGCAAGGCCATGATTGTGGAAGGCTCATTATGGCAAGGCAATCCGCCATTTTGCTTAGCAATGGATAGTCATGGTCGCTAAGACGTTGGCGTTGGCAGCGGCGAAGGAGCCGGAGGTGGAAGAAAATCAAACGGGCTACATCCATAACGCGCAAAACACGGGGGCACCCGTCAACCACGTTACTTTCCTGCCTGCAGCCGCCGCTTGATCCACTGCTCTTTGGTTTCATCACCCGAGATATTGTTCCGAACGTCAATGCCCTTGGTGGACCACTCCTTATAACCGCCCAACGCTTCGAATACCTCGTCCATTGCTTTGGCCGAGTCTTTGATTCCCTGACTGTCGGCCGTCAGCCCCGGCGCGATGCAGCCTTCGAGTTGACGATGGTCGTCGTTCAAGGCGTCGTGGATCAGGTGGGAGCTGATCGCAGGGCTGTCGTTAAAACACAGGCAGTGCACGGGCCGACCCCGCTGCTTTTTGCACATTAACAACGTATACAGGCCCTTCCTTACGAAGGTGTAGTCCACACCGCGCTCGATCGTGGGCCAGGTTTTCTTACCGATCGTCAGCGACCCAGGCACAGATCCATTGGGATTGATCATTCCTGTTCGCATGAAAATGATGTCAGCCATTGTCTTAAGCCTCCGTCGTCAAAAAGCGCCAAGCCCCTCACTTACTCCCGCTCTCGAACCCTTTGCATGCCATACTGAGACACTCCGCGCATTTCAGTATGGTGCGGAGGGCACTGCCCTCAACAACTTCCCATTCCGCAAAATAGGCCCCCGCGCCATCGGAGAATTCGCCACGAATCACCAACTGATCCCCCAGTTCACGGGACAGCCATACGTCTACGTCACGATCCTCGCGAGGAGACCAGGGATTGTACATGGCCGACGTATCCAGCGGAATCGCCCGGTTTCCTGTCTTTAGAGTAAGGGACACGATTTCGACTGAGGGCAAAGAACGGTATGTGCCGTACACGGGCCTTCCATCAATCAGGCATGGGATCCCTCCAGCACAGAGCTTTACGTCGTGACGTTTGGCGTCGAAGGCTCTCGTCTCCATCAGGAGACTTACGTCTTTACCGAGCTGGATTTCCTTCCGCCCAACGATGGAGGCGGATACCATCTTTGGCTTCGGTTGTTGCGCCATGGCGGTCCCAGCAAGGCAAGAAAGGACCGCAAGCAGCACACTCGATCGCTTCATGGGTCGCCTCCAGAATCGAAATGTTCTCTTGGCCGGACTGTAGCCGAATTGCGATTACACCAGGCTATTGGTCGGGATTTCCTGGCGTTCGAACTCGAAGGTAGCCGGTATTGTACACACTTACGGCGCGACCGCAACCCCTTATGAGTTCCGGGTAGTGTCTGAAATGTGCGTTGAAGAATGAAGTTAAGACTTTCCCGAAGGCTTGCCGCCCCTTTTCTTAGTGCCCGGTTTTAAAGACCAAATCGGACGGAACGCAGGTGGTGGTGGCGAGCCGATGGTCCTTGCGGCGCACGGCGCCAATGCTACAAAGGCCTGGAGGAATGTTCGTGGGTAGTGTCAGTGTGAACTGTGTAGGCGAAGATGTGGGTTGAGCCGCCGGCAACGGCGATTGGGTCAGAATGTAGATGTTCTGGACGGAGGGATCTGCTGTAAGGTTAATGGTATAAGTCTGTCCCTTTTGAAACAGACCTTCATTGAAGGGATACTCGACCTGCAACAACGTCTGAGCGAGGAGCGCTGGAGTTGCAGTTAGTATTCCCGCCAGCAGAATCATTGCACGCAAAAACAGATTGCACGACCGGGTCATCGTTATCTCCCAACCAGCGAAAGCTATCACCTTATTCCGTTACTTTTCCTACGAAATTTCACTTCGTTGCGCCAGAGCCAAATGCCCACGAAGCAGAGCCCGTAAACGGCTGCAAGGCACATCAAGTAATCGAGGCCGAACCATAGGAGTAGCATTGGGCCGAAGCCCCCCACGCTACGTCCGTAAAAAACCCAGTGCGCCACCACCTTGCCCGGAGTGTCGACCTGCGTCACTGACTCCACCGCTACGTCGAGCGGAGCAGCAAGCAGGCTTAGGATTACGGCGCGTAGAAGTCCGTTCTCCCCCTAAGCCCTGTTTCATTGCGTTGCGCGTTTATCCCGAGCACACAGAGCCCGAAGATTGCGGCCAAGCACAGCACGACATCCACGACGATTGTTACCATCTGCCTCACGCGGCCTGATCCTGCTACTTGTGGTTATAATTCTGATCCGAGCATCGCACGTACAATGGACTTACTACGTAAAATCTATGGAGAATTCTATCGCGAGGAGATGGCCCAGGTTGAGAAACGAACCGCCACCGGGGACAAGGGTTAGATTCACAAGCCAAGCTCGGAAAGCCGCCGCGTATGAGACGGCGACGTTAAGTGGGACCGTTGCAGAAGTACTATGAAGATCGCGGCGGTGACCAGTTTACGGTTGAGTATCGGGGCCAGCGAATGGTGAGTCGTGTCGAGTGAAGTTGGTCGCGCCCTTTGGCGCGATAGATTCCTCCCCCATACCCCCTTGGGCTGGAATCGGTGGTTAGCGCGGTCCCAGTTTTGCTCGCTACTTGCTTCCAAAACGCCCTCTCGGAGGCAATGCCACACGGCGCTTCACCTCCCCGCGTATCTCCTTCGGTGATCGTCTCAATACTGACTCGGGGTTTCGGAGTAGCGGCGGAAGAAACTGTCGGGCTTCCATTGCGGACGATGGCTGTTATTAGCAACGTTCGTCATTAGTCCGCGAATCACTTCCTCGTATTGCGCAGCCGCTAACAGATCTATCGGCTGTTCAAGATCGTCGGAAGGTGCGTGATACCTGTGGGTCAGCCAATCTCTGAACAACTGCACCTGTTCGGGAGAAGCTGGATCAGGGGCAACGCCCATCATAAGCGCGGGAATTCCATGGCGGATGAAGTTGTACTGGTCGCTCCGGATGAATACGTTTCGCTGCGGCTCCGGATCGGCCTGAACACCGATGCCGTTTGCCTCGGCGACATGGCGAACTTCATCACCGAGATCGGATTCAGCCAGGCCCCACACGGTGAGCAACTTCAATGGAACGATGGGTAGGAACATATCGATATTGATGTCGGCGACCATGGCTTTCGGATCGACCGTAGGGTGTGCAGTAAAGTAGCGCGAGCCCAGGAGCCCTTTTTCTTCGCCGGTAACGAAAACAAACAGTAGTGAGCGCTTGAGTGTTTCTCCGGATTTCTTGAGGGAAGAGGCTACATCGAGCAATACGGCGCTTCCGGAAGCATTGTCCATGGCGCCGTTGTAGATGCGGTCACCATTGATGGGTTCTCCGATGCCGATGTGATCGATGTGAGCGGAAAGCACCACATACTCGTTCTTCAATGCTGGGTCGCTGCCGGGTAGCTTGGCGATAATATTGGCGGATCGCACGTCTTGCTTGTCAAGTTTGGCGGTCGTCCTGATGGAAACCGTAAGTGGGAATCGGGGAAGCTGCTTTCGGTCTTTTGCGATGGCGGAAATCTCCTCGAAGCTGTGTCCGGAGCCGACGAACAGTTCTTCCGCATGGGCAGGATTGAAAATGACAGAGAGCTTCTCGCCGGCGGTGTCGTCGAAGTTCGGGTCGGCCAAGGTCATGCTGACGTGTGTGCGATTTACAGACATGCGTGACCAAGGAATGTCCATCGCAGCAGGATTGGGTATGCCAATGATGCCGACCGCGCCGGCTTTGCGGAAAGCTTTCCAGCGCTCGGCGGACGATTGATAGTGCGCGGCCAGAGAGCCCGCTATCTCGGATGGGGAGCCGGTGACAATGACTGCGACCTTGCCTCTGAGATCGATTCCGGCGAGATCGTCGTAGTTTTGTTCGGGCACTGTCAGGCCGTATCCGACGAACACAAGAGGAGCCTGTACTTCAGGGGCAAGATCGATGCGCGTGCCGAAGAAAGCATCTTCGCCAAGGATGAGCGGCTCAGCCTTGCCGTCACGAATGAGAGTAAGACTTGAATCCTTCTCGATGATCTGTCGAGACTGATGCTTCACGGCTTGGTAATAGCCATCGCTGCCGGCGGATTGCAGCCCCGCCTGTTTCAATTGAGCAACGACATAAGCTTCCGCCGCCTCCAGCCCCTTGCTGCCGGTTTCCCGCCCTTCCATATCGTCCGCGGCAAGAACCCTGACCGAATCCCACCAAGTCTTGCCGTCGAAATGCGTGGGAACCTGTGACACGGCGGAAACTGAAAGCAGCAGACCTGCTGCGAGAATGATCTTGCGATGCATGGAGATTTCCTCTGCCGTAAATGGGATTTACTCTTTGATTCGAGAAAGCGGAAGCATTGTACCCTGCACCGAGTCTCGTTCCAAAAACACATGTTTTCAGAACGTGCTTACTTGCGAGTCTCGGTGCAGACGAATCAATGGTTTCCCAATGGCCCGCCGAGACTGGTTTTTGGAACGAATGGTGTTAGCTGCCAGAAGACGCCGGCGCAGCATGACCCGCCGACTGACCGTGGCTGACTTCCCAGAAGCCGACTTCTGGTTAACAACAACTTCCGGTTTGCCCGTCACTCGGGTGCAATCCTCGTCTCGATCACCAGACGGATCCCGGACTCACCGGCGCGCACGGCTTGATCGCGACAATTCTCGAACCAAATGCTGAAAATCGGGGGGCAGTTTGCAGTCAATCGAGACGCTCTCTCCCGAGTGCGGATGGACAAACTGAAGATACGCGGCATGAAGAGCCACGCGAGCAATTAGCTGCTCCGACGATTCCGCCCGGTGGTATTTTCTATCTCCGATAACCGGGTGGCCCATCGCCGAAAATTGCGCTCGGATCTGATTCTGCAATCCTGTCACTAGTTCAACCCGGACGAGCGAGGCATCCGCAAAAAGGCGCTCGACGGAATATCGAAGTTCAGCACGAGCCGCCTGGGGGTCTCTCGCCGTGCGCAACTGTTGAAACATTCCTTCACGTCGAAAATAGTGCACGAGCGTCCCTGCCTCAAGATCGAGACGGCCGCGGAGTACCGCGAGATACTGCCTTACGGGAGTATGGTCGAGAAACTGTCGCACCAGCGCATCTCGATCCGGACTGGTCTTCGCAAACAGCAGAGCTCCGGAGGCAAAACGATCGATGCGATGCACGACCAAGGCTCGTTGTCTCTTCAGCTTGAGTTTTGCGACAAGCAGAGACAAAGCGGACGGAGTATCGGAGCCCTTAATCGGCACAGCCAGAAGTCCGGCCGGTTTGTCGAGAACGACCACGGCATCNNTCTTCGTAAAGCACGGAAAGCGCCCGGGAGAAATGAGGCCGGCGCCGGTCTTCGTGGGCCGAAACCCGATCCGGCTTTCCTGCACGGCTGCGAGCCTTTCGCGGAATTTTCTTCATTGGCTAGGTGCCTGACGATCAGGCCATTATCAAACCATTCCGCCTATATCGCAAACACGAAGGTCGCTTCCGAGTGGCCTGTGAGAACAATCCCCAGAAGTGTCGCTAATCGCGCGCGACGGAGGTCACTTGTACGTGGAGGCGACTGTCCGGTCACTACGCGCGCCGTTGCTTGCTATCATGTACGTCTCCTATGGTTGCGCCTTTGGCCGATGTTGCAGAGCGTAGGGACTCCGGCAAATCCTGCCGGCAGGTTCTCCGTCGTGTTGACCAATGTCACTGGAAGCCGCCGAGTACCCGGCACGATCCAGTCGAGCTGCTGGTCGATGCTTGCCGCGACCGGCTGCCAGAACTTCTGCCCATCAAGTGGGCGGGGTCGGCGGCGTACTCTCGCTGTCCGACAAGTCCTACCAGCCGGCATTTACCGCGGGCGTGGGCTGGGACTTCACCACCGGCATCGGCACGGTGAATGCCACGAATCTGGTGCTCAACCCGATTTGGGCGGAAGGGTGGTGAACAAATCCGAGGGCTAACATCAGGGCGCGGCTGTCCGCGCCGATGTCGGGCAGGTGATCATCATCTCGCGCATGTCCAGAGAATAGAGAATCATGTCCACCTTCCGAAGGGTCCACACTGTGGTCGAAAAAGCTCTATTCAGTTCTGACGCCTTGCGGCGCATGATGCGGATGAGGATGGCACCTTCATTGGGCTTACGAGATGTCGGACGCCTGCGAGTTCGGCAGCCTCGACGAGGCGAACGAAATCTTGGGGCTCATGATGCGGCACTGGAACACCATCGCCGGAACGCTGTTCAAGAGCGAGGTCTACGTGCCGCTCCTGCTGGAGGACCCGGACGGCATGGCACACGGCAACGACTGGGCTCGCGGATTCATGCGCGGCATGGGTATGCGTCATAAGGCGGGACTGGTCGAACGCACCGAAACAGATCCAGCAGAACGACTCTACGGCGCCGCAACCCC
>PLEA01000636.1 GCA_003136335.1 Acidobacteriaceae bacterium
GTTGCTGGAGGACCAGAAGGTGACGGCCAAGGACGCCGAAGCGCGCGTCGATGAAATCCTGCGCGAGACGAATCCACGGCTGTTCTGGGATTAACGCGTGAACGACCTTTTCGAGCAGCCGGACGATGCCACACCGCTGACGCCGGAGGAAAGGCGCGAGCTGATCCCCGCGCATATCGCCTATCGGCGCGAGCTGAACGAATCGGAGCAGGAGAACATCGCCCGCGCGCAGGACTGGGCACTCAACCGCCGTCGTGATCCGCTGAGCGAGAAATTCGTAAAGGATCTGCACCGGCGGATGCTCGGCGACGTATGGCGGTGGGCGGGCACGTTCAGGATGAGCGAACGCAATCTCGGGATTGTGTTCCATGAGATTCCCGTGGCACTACGCCAATTGCTTGACGACACCAGGGCGTGGATCGAGTACAGGACATATCCGCCCGACGAGATCGCGGTGCGCTTCCATCACCGGCTGGTGCAGATTCATTCCTTCCCGAACGGCAACGGCCGCCACGCCCGCCTCATGGCGGATCTTCTGGTGATGAGGCTCGGGGGTGAGCGGTTTTCGTGGGGAAGCGCCAATCTGCAGGATGCCGGGGCCGTGCGCCAGCGCTATATCGCCGCACTACAGGCCGCCGACGATCATGACATCGGCCCCCTCCTGGCATTCGCGCGCTCATAGATTTCGCTGGCGATGCGGATCGCCACCCTCATCAGCAGCGGCACCACCAGCAGCAACAATACCACCACCGGCGCCGTGACAAAAAGGCCGCCTATGGGGCGGCCTCCCGAAGCGCCGGCTGCAGCCTGTTGAGATAATCGGCTGCGCGTTGCGCATGGCTGGCGGCCGTGAAGATCGCACGGCTGTCATGCTTCAAGAGTTCGAGGATGGATACGGAGGATCCGGTCCGATTTGCGAAGGGCATCGGGGTTCGCTATGCGCTGGTGGCGGCGGCTGACGACCTGATGGAGAAGTTTGGCGGCGTTGTAGGAATACCGACCACGATGCTCGATGACCGCCGAGGAATACTCCGCGAGAAGGTGATCGGGTTTGAATACACCGACGTCATCGAATCGGAGCTAAAACCACTTCTCTGAATTACGCGTCCGCACCGCTGTGAGCCAGCTTCGCGGGACATGGCATTCTGGGCACCCCTGATTGCGCCTGGACCATGGCTACTCGGCCCCCCTACTGTTCCCGGGGGCTGCCCCTTCCAGCTTCTATCTGCCGGATGGACCTACCGGTGACAGCGATTAGCTATCCTTGCGGTACAGCAGCTCGCGCATCGCCTGCCGCCGAGCTGCGTTCGCTTCACTCACAAGTCTTGCGCTCGTCGGCGTCCATGCGGCGCTTCGCAGTAGGGGCAGTTGTCTCGGGAGTGCTGCACTCCGGGCAGCGGTCGGCGAAACCAGGTTTATCCGGCTTCAACTCAAACTCCTCGGCGCAGACGGTGCAGATTTTGATGGGGAAAGCCATATTTAAGCTCTATGATACGACGCTCGTAAGGCTCGACGGAAGTGGGTCTCCGTCTGCAACGAGTGTCGGTGTTCCTCAAGAATGACGGGCAAACCTGAAATGGAACCCTTTTCCCGTCAACCAACCTCAACTAGTCCGTAAGTGTGCTGCCAGAGTGTTCGCATGTGAACGAGGGCGCGACTGATTTCTGCGGGGGAGATCTCGGCGTTCGGCCCGGCAACTACAGCCGCGGCTTCGCGCTTCGCAGCCTCGAGTAATTTGGCGTCGCGGATGAGGTTAGCCACACGGAAACTCGGCAGACCGGCCTGCCGCGTGCCAAAGAATTCGCCGGGTCCGCGCAGTTCGAGGTCGAGTTCGGCGATCTTGAAACCGTCGTTGGTTTTCACCATCGCGTCGAGCCGCCTCTGGCCTTCTTCGCTGACTTTTCCGCCTGTCATCAGTATGCAATACGATTTGGCGGCGCCGCGGCCAATGCGCCCGCGCAACTGGTGAAGTTGCGCCAGGCCAAAGCGCTCGGCGTGCTCGATCACCATTACGGTCGCGTTGGGCACGTCCACCCCGACTTCGATAACGGTGGTCGCGACCAGAATCTGCAACTCGCCTCGCTGAAACATGCGCATGACCTGCTCCTTCAGTTCAGCGTCGAGGCGGCCGTGCAGAAGTCCCACTTTCAGATCAGCGAAAATATTGCCGCTAAGCTCACGGTACATTTTGATCGCGGCCTTCAGTTCGCTCTCTTCATTCTCGGCGATCACGGGATAGACCACATAGGCCTGGTGTCCGGCAGCAACTTGCTTGCGGACGAATTCCCACACTTTCGGTGACTGGTCGTCAGCTACGCAGCGGGTTGCAATCGGCGTGCGACCCGGCGGCAGTTCATCGAGCACGCTGAGATCGAGGTCGCCGTAGAGCGTAAGCGCAAGCGTGCGCGGGATTGGCGTGGCTGTCATCACCAGAACGTCAGGTTCGGCGGGTACTGAGTCTGTGTGGGGACGAGCGCTCTCGCCCGTCCGGCCGAGCGCAACTCGGCTGTCCTCATCGGAAGACTTCTTCATCAGTTTCAGGCGCTGCAAAACACCAAAGCGATGCTGCTCGTCAACAATGACCAGCCCCAGTTTGGAGAACTCTACTTTCTCTTCCAGCAGCGCGTGCGTACCAATCACGAGTTGTGCATTGCCCTGCGAGATGTGGCGACGGACTTCGCGCTTGCGATCGGCTTCGAGCGAGCCGGTCAGCAGGACTATGCGGTAGCCGGCCTTTTCCAGAATCTGCCTCGCGGAAAAATAATGCTGCTGGGCAAGAATTTCGGTGGGGGCCATCAGCGCCACCTGGCGGCCGTTCTCGATCGCGATGATAGCGGCCTCGAAGCCCACTATCGTTTTGCCGGATCCCACGTCGCCCTGCAGCAAACGCCGCATGGGATACGGCTTTTCCATGTCTGCCGCAATCTCTTTCAACACCTGCTTCTGGGCAGGCGTGGGATGAAACGGCAGAATCTTTTTGATCGCCGCCCGCACCCGATCGTCCAGCCGGAATGCGATTCCGGTTTGTGCCTTCTGCTGGCGGCGCTTCAACTCCAGCCCCAGCTCCACGAAAAACAGTTCGTCGAAAATCATCCGGATGTGAGCGGGCGTGCGCGAAGACCGCAAGTCCTCGAAACTTTCGCCCGGCTCAGGCCAGTGTACGTTCCACAGCGCAGTGCGCGGTGAGATCAGCCCCAGATGGCTGCGCACTGCGGCGGGAATCGGGTCCGCCAGTTCCGGCGTCAGATTATCCAGCGCGGTACGAATCGCGCGCCGAAACCAGCGNNCAGCGCGGAGTAAGCCGCCCGATCGCTTCATAGATAGGAACGATGCGGCCAATCTCCAGGGACTCCGTTGCTTTCTTTTCCGCGCCGCTCTCGCCTGAGTCGCTGGAGTCCCCCAGAATTTCGAACTGCGGCTGAACGATTTGCAGCTCACGGCTGCGCTGATCTTCCTCGACCTTGCCATACAGCGCGATCATCTGCCCCGGCTTGAATTTGTCCTGCAAGTACGTTGCATTGAACCACAGGCAGCGCAGGCGCGCGCGCCCTTGCCCGACAGTGAGCTGGAAAATCGGCATGCTCCGCGTGCGCAACAACCCGGAGTTGCGCACTTCGCCCACCACCGTCGCCATCTCGCCGGGGCGCAGTTCGGAAATCCCGCGCGGATTCAGCCGGTCTTCATAGCGAAAAGGCAGATAATGGAGCAGGTCGCCGACCGTGTGAATTTCCTTGGCGGCGAGAACCTCCCCGATGCGCGGACCAACCCCCTTCACATATTGGACCGGGGTGGAAAGTTCGAGCATGCTTAGGTTCCGTGGGCGGGCAACAGAATGGTAGCAGGAGCGGACGACTGCTCGCTTGTGCGCAATAGAGATGACTCGCAATAAGACTGGTGCTTGGTGAAAATCGCGTCTGGTCGAAACTCGCAGGAGAGCCGCGGTGTCTAAACCAACGGTGCTCGTCAATTTTCTCCAGGCTTTGCTGGCGATCATATTGGGCAACGTAGTGTACTTCGCCCTTCTTCCGTCGTTGCCCCCGGTGGCGCGGCACCACCCCTTCCACCTGGACGTGGGCATGCTCTTGGATTTCTTTTTTTGCGTGGTGGCCTACGGATTGATCCGCACCGCAAGGAAGTGGCGATAGCCCGGAGGATGGCCTGATCGCAGCCCTGGGCACTGGTTACTTTCGGAACCTTGGGTAACCCCTAGCCTTGTTCGTACAATTTGTCCCACAATGCCGAAACTCGCGGTCCTGTTTGACGCGGGCCAGGCCGTGCTCTCCACCTTCGATTTGGACGAGGTGTTGCAGCGCATCCTGGCAATCGCGCACGATTATTTTCATCTGCCGAACGTGGCCATCCTGCTGCTCGACAAGGATGCCCAGCAGTTGTGCGTGCGTTCGCAGATCGGCTGGGATCCCGGCAAAGACGCGATTTGTTTAGGATGCCACGAGGGGATCACGGGTGCTTCTGTCTTGAAGAAGCAACCGGTCTATGCGCCAGACGTGAGCCAGGACCCGCGCTATGTTTGCGCGGCGCAATCCACCCGGTCGGAACTGGCCATCCCACTCATGGTGCGCGATGAAGTCGTAGGCGTACTCGACTGCCAGAGCGACCGCCTCGATCACTTCGACCATGAAACCATCGAGCTGCTGACTTTATTTTCGACTCAGGCCTCCATCGCGCTTCAGAATGCGCGCTTGTACTCGCTGGAACGGCAGCGGGCCCGGCAGTTGGAAGCGATCAACACCATCGCGCAGCAAAGCACAGCGGTTATGGAACTGGAGGATCTTCTGGTCCGCGTATGTTCGGTAATTCAGAAGGCCTTTCAGGTGTCGCACGTATCGCTTCTCCTGCGGGAGGAAGGCGATCTTGTGATGCGGGCTCATCAAGGGACGCTCACGCTTTGCACCCCTCCGGGCGGACGTTTTCCGGTCAGCCAGGAACCTTGGTCGCGGGTGATCTCAAACAGTGGCGCTTTCATCGAAAAGGATTTGAGCGCCGCGCCTGAGTCCTTGAGGCTTTTCAGAGAGAGCGCCTCACGCATGAGCATCCCGCTGGTTTCATTTGGGCAGACTCTCGGGGTGCTCACGCTGCACAGTTCGCAGCCGAATGCGTTTCGCGAGAGCGAACTCCAGCCGCTCGAATCGGTCGCCGACATTTGCGCCAATTCCATTCAGAACGCGCACTACATCGAGCGAGTCAAGCAACTGGCATATTTGGATGGCCTGACCGGCATTTTCAACCGGCGCTTCTTCGAGCTGCGGATCATGGAAGAACTCGAGCGCGCCCGCCGCTACGGAACTGGCATGGCCGTGATCATGGCGGATATCGATCAATTCAAGAGGTTGAACGATGAGTTCGGTCACCTGCTGGGAGACGAGGTGCTGCGGCAGGTTTCTTCGCTCTTCCACCAGCAATTGCGCAAGATTGATGTGGTGTGCCGCTATGGCGGAGAAGAATTCGCGATCTTGCTGACCCAGATCACCACGCAGCAAGCGATTGCCATAGCCGAGAAATTGCGCCGGTTGGTAGAGAGCTTTCAATTCCCGGGAGTGCCCCGAACAATTACCATCAGCGCCGGAGTCGCGGCGTTTCCGGCTCACGGCCAGACCCGGGATGAAATGGTGCGGGCGGCCGACAGCGGACTTTATGCTGCCAAGCAGGCAGGACGGAATCGTATCTGCCTCGCCAGCCGTGCGCTTACCACCTCAAGCGGCCAGTAACGAACGGATCGTCCGCGCCTCTAAATATCCAACCAGTGTCCCAGCCGTTCCAGGCGCAGCTGATCCAACTCCCTCTCCAGCTTTTCCTGGTCCCGCTCGAGTTGTTCCTGCTGGAGATGAGATTGGTTCTTCAGCTTCCTGGCCTGCTGGCGAATTTCTTTGTGCTGCCCGCAGAGTTCCGTGCGAAGCTCCCGGACCGATGTGCGAGCGTCTTCCGTGGCAAGTTCCAACTGGGGCTGCAACCTGGCGACTTCCTGCTGCAACTCACTCAGTTCGACGGCGGATTCCGCGTCGATCAGCGGACCCTCAAGGCTTTCCTCTTCTTGCAAAAGATCGCCAGATTCCTTGCGGTCGGGCAGAGACAGATTCAAGTTCTGCTCTTTTTTGTCGCGGATCACGTCCACACTAACCGCCGCGCCGTTGCGTGACCGCACCGCGTGCATGAAGTCGCTGGTGTCATGCACCGGCTGGGCGTTGACCTTCACGATGACGTCTCCGGCGTGGAAGCCCGCCTTTTCCGCACGGCTGCCTTTCTCGACGGAGCGCACCAGGACGCCGTTGCCATTCTTCACCCCGAAGAACTCCCCCAGTTGCGGAGTGATGTTCTCCACCATCAATCCGCTCCGCGCCGATGACGTGACCATCACCATGTTGATCGACGGAATATCGATGTCCGGAATATGAATCTCGGGAATCTGGACATGAAAGTTCTTCATGTCATGGCCGTTCATGGAGAATTCTTTGTGTTTGTCGGCCAGTTGCACTTTTACCGTCATGGGCTGCCCGTCGCGGCTCAGGCCGAAGGTCACGACGCGGCCCGGCGGCATCTCGTGGATCATCCGGCGCAACTGCGCCCCACTTTCAATCGAGTTGCCGTTCATGGTCAGAATTACGTCGTGCTCCTTGATGCCCGCCTTTCCAGCCGGAGCATCCTGGTCGACCATCGTCACCTCCACGCCCTTTTCTTCTTTCAGCTTCAAAGCGGTCAGGCGGTCGGTGGTCACATCCGATATGTCGACCCCGAGATACGAACTGGTGCCGCTGTCTTCGCCCAAGAACGCCCAAGGTTGCTCCGGCGGATCTACTGACCAACTCTGCGCTGCGTTCGAAAAGCTGAGGAGCAACGGCAGTAACAGGATGCTTGTCATAACGTATTTACGCATGGTCATTCCTCAACCCTATTTTCGTCGAGCCCGCAGGCTCGCGACCGCCTTCAAAGCTTCAATGGCTGGCGCGCTTGAAGCAGATATCGCCACTCGAGGTATGTACCTTCAGCCTGGGTCCGCCGCCGTTCAGCTTGCCTTCAGCAGTGAGCGTTTTCGGGCCCCACTTGTCGCCTTCGCTGCCGATGTGGATATCCGGGAAATCGGAAGTGATGTGGTGTCCGTTGCCCATATCCACACTGGCGCGCACATCGATGGCTACATCGGCGGCAATATATACCGTGATGTCTCCTGCACCTGTTTCCAGATCGGAATCGTTACGCTCGCCTCCCGTATTCACCAACTTTACGGTGATCCCGCCCGCACCCGTTTCGGCCCGTGCCGAGGGCACTCCATAAAGTTCAATGCCACCACCGCCCGTCTCCGCGTGCACATGTCCCTTGGCCGAGGTCAGGCGGATGCTCCCGCCTCCGGTTTCAATCTCCGCCGGACCGCCAACGTCACTCAAGTCCACGCTCCCGCCTCCGGTTGACACCTTCACCCTCCCGTTGCATTGGCGGACTTGCACGCTACCCCCACCGGTCTCAATCGTCGCGCCTTGCGCCCCGGATTGGATCTCAACGCTGCCTCCGCCGGTTTCTGCTACGACCTTGCCGTTCGCGTGACGAACCTCGATGGAACCTCCGCCGGTGTGCAGTCCGAGATCGCCGCCGACGGTCCCTACGTCGATCGACCCGCCTCCGGTCTCGGCGCTCGCTCCTCCGCCAATGTCATCGAGCTTCATGCTGCCGCCACCGCTCTCCGCTTCAACGTGGCCGGAGACTCCCGAAGCATCCACGTTGCCGCCCTCGGTTTCGAGCTTGAGCAGCGCCATTTCGCGCGGAACCATCACGGAGAAATCACCGGAGAAATGGCGCGGCCGTCGTCCACCCTGCCAATCACCTACGATCCAGGCGGTGTCGCCTTTCACGTAAGCGGTTACTTTGTACTGCTCGAACTGGCGGCGGGCATCCTGCTCGGAAGAATTGCCGAAATGAGTATGAACCACATAATTGATGCCCTGCTGCTGCCCGCCGCGTACGACTACGGAGCCCATGTCAACTTTGACTCTCAAGTTCTTGACCGCTGCCAGCGAACCCGTGATCTCCTGACCCCAGGATCCGCCTTCGCGGGATACATGTGTTTCCTGCGCCAGTGCCAGTGGCGCAAGCAGAGCCAACACACCCGTCAGCCCAGCGATTTGTAGCGCGCGTTTCAAATAGCCCCCCTCGTTTCTCGATTCCGACTTTGGGTGCCTCACCCTAACGCCGCGCTTTTTGCGACGTTAGGATGAGGATGTTGATTCCACAATACCGAAGCATGCTCATTCCTAATCAATCTCCGGCAACTGCGCCAGCATGGTCCGCGCCTGCGATTTTATATATTGGCTCTGATCTTTCGCGGCCAGAGCCATCAGCACGCCGCGCACGCTGCCGTCGGCCTTCAC
>PLEA01000027.1 GCA_003136335.1 Acidobacteriaceae bacterium
TGCACGTGCATCACCGATTTCGCGATAACCCCCGAGATTAGCCCAATCAGAACATACCAAATTAAGTGAAACATACTTTTTCCTCCAGCGTTTGCCTTCAGAACGTCGTCGAGTATAACCCATGGGTTTGGCAATTAACCAAACTTTTCCTATGCCGTACAGTTCATGAGATGTCGCACAGCCGCTAGAGCCCGAATCAGTTACTCGGCGTCTGCTTTGCGCCAGGCAGGCATTTTCTCAGAAATGCGATTTGTCCGGTGTGATGTGCCTCGTGCTCGCAGACGTGGGACAGGGCAGTCGCTAGTCTGAGGCGGGGCAACACTACTCAATTTGCACACGAACCATTCAAGCCCCCATTGTCATTCCGAGCCGTCCGTAGCCGCAAAGCGGCGACGACGTGTCGAGGAACCTGCTTTCCTCCGATTCGACTAGCGCACGCGAGGGCCGCGTTGCCGGACGACCACACGCTAACTGGTCATTGGCGTCAATTGAGGACGGGGCTATGTGTGTTGAGTCCCTAACTAACTGGCGTTGCGAAGCTTGGCAGGATGGTATTCCTGTTTTACCGACGCCAGCAAGACTTGAGCTTGGAGAATCAGTTTGGACGCTGCCTGATTCTTTGCAACTACCGCGTGTATCCCAGCCGCGCGCGCTAGCCGTTCAACTTCGCTTCCTTCTTGGACCGTGAACAAAATAATCCGCGTATCGGGCAGAAGTTTCCTGAGCAGCGGTGCTGCATCGAGCCCAGTCATGACGGGCATCGAGAGGTCCAGGATGATTAGATCGGGTTTGAGATTTTCAGCTTTCTCAACCGCGTCATGCCCGTTTTCTGCTTCCCCCGAAATTTCAAAGTCAGGCTCTAGTTCAAATAGTTGGCGCACCAAAGAACGCACGGCCGAGTTGTCATCCACAAGTAGAACGCGTTTCTTAGCCATTGGTTTGCCACTATAGCGGAGGTTGGATGCGTAAAACCGGTGGGCTGGCTGTCACTTTTTATTCCAGTCCGGATACCCTAGCTTTTCTCTCTGGATGGCCCGCAGGGTCCGTATGGCGTCAGAAATGGCTTGCTGCTCCGCGTGTCCCTGAGCGCTCCCGACCAAGGCTTGCGACCGCAGAAAAATGGCTGCTTCTGCGGCATCCACGCGCTGCCGCAACGTCTGCGGGTCACCTTCGAGAAGGGCAGCTTCAAACTCGCGCTGCCAGTGTGGGTATTTTATGTTCTGGGATGTTGAAGTATCCTGGTGAGTCATTGGCCTCCCTAACGGTCGCTAACAGAATCTCGAAGTACCCCGCAACTTGCCGAAAGAGTGGCACATCCTTCGCTCGCAGCGAGGTGAACTGCTCAAGTTTGAATTAAATTGAGCTTTTTGTGCCCATGGCTCTCGGGTGCTCGGCGCAAACATGGGATGTAAACTCTTTGTCGCGCTGCAACTCGAAGTTCTGCATCATTTCATCGAAAGATTTACCCGTGGGCGCGGCAGAAGGATCAAACCGCCAGGAGCATTCCGAGCAAGCAAAACCGCGAAAGCGCCCTTCTTCTACCCATACAAGTTTACGGGGCATCCCCTTATTGAAGTTGGTTTGTGACAGAGTGGTCTTCTTCCCGGCCAGGGCGTAGTTGACGGTTAATACGAGTGCACTGCGGTTACCTCAACAGGTTCTGAGATTAGAATGCAGCAGGCCGCGTGCCAATGTCGACCGACCAGCGGCAATTCCTTTAATTGCATTGTTTTTGGCAAGTTAGAGAAAACAGGGCGGTTTGGACAAGCCGCGATTCGCGGGGCTCCCGTGGCCCGGTTCCACCAGCGTGGTGGTTCTCGGCCAGGGGGTTGGCGATCAAGAATCCGGCAACCCAGCACTTTTTGCCATTCACTCGGCGGGACTGGTCCAGCTCTTCATAAAAGTCGTAGGCCGGCAGCGAAAGCAATCCTACGGTTTTGTAAGGGTTGTTCGGGTAGTTGTTGAAACATCGATTGCACCCATTGACTCCTTCACAGAAGCTACCTGTCGACACGGAAAGAAGCGCCTCGCCGCACTCGAGCATCCCGCCCAATGCCGCCAATCTTCTCTCGAGACCCGCGCTTTAAACTGAGTTGCGCACAAGCGGCCGCGCCGGAAGTGGGCGCTTACCCTGCCAGCAGCACCACTCCCGCCGCCACCAGCACCGCAGCAATCCACCGCCGCCGGTCAACTTTTTCATGCAGGAAGATTTTCGCCGCGAACGCGTTGCCGATGAACGTAAGCGACGCGGCCGCGGGTGCGACCAGGCTCACCTCTCCCCACGAGAGCGCGAACAACAAGCTGAAAAACGCAGCCGCCATGGCAGTCACGCCCAGAAAAAAGTTCGGGTTGCCCAGAATGCGCGAGACCACGGCCCACACTCCCGCACGTCGCCACAGCTCATGCACGTCGCCGACTTGCTTCATGGCGCGCGCCAAAAGAACGTCTCCCACAACCGACGCGAAGACCACGACCAAAATCCCGCCCCAGGTATGAGCGTTCCTCATCGCCGCACCCCGCTCGAAACCGCAGGCACATCCTCTTCAGCGGGTGCCCCATTTCTAGCGTTCTTTCCGAGAAGCTTGCCCTGGCCGGAGTCGAAGGGTAGGGATTCGGAATACTCCTTCGAAGTCAGCGCGGGCCCTCTCGCAACGAATCCCACTCCACCGGAGATCAGCGCGATCCCCAGCCAGCGCAGCGGGCTGACCTGCTCATGCAGCGCGAACCTTGCCACCAGCGCCAGCAAAACGTATCCCAGCGATGTGGCCGGCAACACATAAGTCAGGTCTGCCCAGGAGAGCGCATTCATATACGATGCGAAAAAGGCGAGCAGCAGAACAATCCCCATTGCAACCCAGGGATTCAGGACCGCGAGAATAATGCCTTGCAGGTGATGGAGGGAAATGTTGCCGGTCTGCTTCATCCCGTGCGAGAGCATGGAGTCCCCTGCCGCTGCAAACACGGTAACTCCAGCCAGCACCAGATATTTACGAAAGGTCACAATCTGTTGTCATTCCGAGCGAGGCGTTTTTGGCCGAGCGAGGAATCTGGGCGTGCCACGCGAAGCGTCGCGTTCTTTGCGACGCAATAATCGCGTGTCTGGCGCGCATCCTTAATCCGCCGAAGACTCAGGCTTTGACCGGCTCGGCGGCGGCTGCCTCGTCATGATGCTTCTTCACCATCTTGTTGCGCGCCGACCGCAGCTTCAGGAAGGTCTTCGCCTCTTTGTAAAGCCGCTTGCGATCGTTGCTGTCAAACGCCGCCCTCCGCAATATGCGAAATACGGCCTTCGGACGGAAATAATACTCGTCATAGAAACGATGCACGGCCGACATAATGTCATCGGCAGGCAGCCCGGGATACTGAATGTGCGCCAACTGATGTCCGCCTTCGTCGACCATCTTGTTGTCGCCGACCATAAAACCGTTCTTCACCACGTGGTCGTAAAGCTCCGTACCTGGATACGCATGCGCCACCGAAACCTGAATGGTTTCCACGTCGAGTTCCTTAGCGAACGCGATAGTGTTGTTAATGGTCTCGTGCGTCTCGCCCGGCAGACCCAGAATGAAGTCGCCATGAACGATGAGCCCAAGCTTGCGGCAGTCCTTGGTGAACTGTCGCGCTCGTTCGACTGTCGCGCCCTTTTTGATGTTCTTCAGGATCTGCTGGTCTCCCGACTCATATCCCACGATCAGCAGCCGGCAGCCCGCTTCCTTCATCGCCTTCAGAGTTTCAAAGTCGGTGGTAACGCGCGAGGTGCAAGACCACGTCAGACCAAGCGGCTTCAGCTTGCCGCAAAGTTCGACGGTGCGCGCCTTCTGAATGTTGAAGGTATCGTCGTCGAAGAAAAATTCTTTTACGTTCGGCCACAACTGTTTCGCCTTCGCCATTTCGGCGGCAACATCGTCAGTGGAGCGTTTGCGCCACGGATGTCCGCTCAGCGTCTGCGGCCATAGGCAGAACGTACACTGCGCCGGGCAACCGCGCGTGGTGTAGAGCGACACGAAAGGATGCAGCAGAAATGGCACGTTGTAGCGCGTAACGTCGAGGTCGCGCTTGTAAATTTCAGTGACGTGTGGCAGCGCATCCAGATCCTGAAGCTGCGGAGCGTCGGGAGTGTGTACGACCGTTCCGTTTTTCAGGAACGAAACACCGGGAATCTCCTCCAGCGGCTTGCCCTTGGCGTAATCAACCACGGAATAGTCAAATTCCTTGCGGCAAACAAAATCGATTTCCGGACAATCGCGCAAAGATTTTTCCGGCAACACCGTCACGTGCGGACCCACAAAGGCAATCTTGATCTTCGGATTCGCCTGCTTGATCGCCCGCGCCAGAAGAATGTCCCCCGGGAATCCCGGCGTGGAAGTAAACAACACAAGGAACTCATACTCCTTGGCAATCTCAATGGTCTCTTCGCCCGAAACGTGATGCGACGGAGCATCCAGCAGCCGCGCCCCGTCCAACATCCCCGCCGGATAAGCCAACCAAACTGGGTACCAAAAACTCTCTATTTCGCGGGTGGCGGGCCAACGGGAACCGGCGCCTCCGTCAAAGTTTTCGAACGAAGGAGGATTGAGCAACAGTGTTTTTAGAGGCATATTGGGTATTCTTTATTTTAGCATTCGGACAGGGTTCTTCCAGGGTTTGACCCCGTGTTTCTGCAGGTTCCCCACATCCATCGGACATGACCTAAACGTTTGATTTCAATGTACTAGCTCCGGCGGGAGATGCATCGCGGGATGCAGCGAAAGGCGAAAGCGTGCGGTGAGCGGGCGCAGGGGTGACTTAAGCCGCGAGCGTTATTGGGCCTCGTTGCTGTTGGGAACGCGGAAAGTCAGGCCGAGATCGTCGTTGGCTTTCGTGGTGGCTGGCAGGTCGAGATCGGACAACGGAATTTTTTCCGTATGCTGGGGAGCGAAGTTCCACAGCGTCTGGCCGACGATGGCGTAGTTCTGAATTTCCTTCTTATGCCGATCGCGGAAAATCAGAACTGTCGCGGGCATGATTGCCGCTCCCTGTGGTGCGCTCGGAACTGGAGCCGAACGCGCGTAGGAATCGCGATCGCCATCGGCCTGTTCCTGGTGGAGCATCTGCTGTTCTTCGAGGCTCTGCTCGTTCATATCGTTGGCCGTGGCGCGGTCGCGCTCGCCGTCGCCGTCCTCGTCGTACGAAGAGCTGGAACTCCCCCACCAGGAAGGATCGTAATAGCCGCCGTACGCCCAAGGATAGCCGTAGCCCCAGCATCCATAGCCTTGGCAGTTGCGGAAACCGCGCTGGCGCGAGCCGCGGAATCCATCATGCAAGAAGGGACGATTCGAGAAGCCGCGATTCGAGAAACTGCGCTGAGAAAAAGAAGGAGCGCGCGTCAGGCCGCGCGCTGTGCCTGAGGTCGAGTGCGTACCACTGGAAACGTGACCGGCGGCGCTAAAGCTGCCGCGTCCTGCGAATCCGCCGCCGTGACCTCCGCCAGCGTGACCTCCGCCGTGCTGCGCCCCCACGGGGAGTGCCAGGAAAACGGCGACCACCGCAATGAGCATCAGGCGACACATACATGTTCATTATAAACCCGCTAAGCAAGAAATTACCGGCGTTATAAATCCCATGAATGCCGCGGTATACGGAGTAGCGGCGACGGAACTTTTGGCTGCGCCTATAATTCGGTCGTGTTGCGAGTGAACATAGCTTCCGAGTCCGAGCGCGGAGATCTTCCTCACTCCCTACGACAAAGCGGCTTTCTCCCTAAACCAAAGAAAGCAGGGATTGTACGCGATTCAACAGAAAAAAAATCCAATCAGATATGCCGGTCGTCTTCCCCTCCCACTTGACTGCTCACCTCAGCCTCGAATCTATCCGGGTTCTCGGGGTTGGTGGATTTGTCGAGGCCGGTGCTCCCCATCTTTCGAAAACCGCGAAAGATGGGGCAGCC
>PLEA01000172.1 GCA_003136335.1 Acidobacteriaceae bacterium
AATCAGAGAGCGAGTGACTGAGCCGTATGTGGTCCGCGGTGGCTTCCATATCCTCGCTAATTTGAAGCCTCGGCCCCGTGTCTATTGGCACCCGTTGTTCCTGACACGCCTTCGCGAACTTCTGGCGGTGGCCGGATGAAGCCCTGGAATGAACGTCCATTCGAAGTAAGGAATCTCTTCAATCCCGCTTTTTGCGGAGTCATCCTCTTTCGCGCACTCCACGGTTTTGAAGAGGAGAATCCGGCGGGCATGCCGTTCTCCCTTTCTTTGCTAGTCCTGCCGCTGTGCCTGCATAAGGACACGCGTCTCGTCCTTTCGGAACATTCTCGTGGCTATTTTCTCAAAGCTGTCGAAAAGAATCCGAGAATTCTGGTCGGATTCGCAGAACGGTCAAGAAATCTATTACCATTTACACTGGAGGCCTTTGGCATATTGATGGAGCGGAACTGCTTCATCACTGCTGAGGACGGACGCCTCAGAACCGTGGATAAGAGAGTACGCAAGACAATCAGCGGTACAGATGAATCGATCGCTTGCCAAAGAGTCGCTCGATTTGTTGGCAGGGAGTTCGCGCGCATCGGCGATCGCGGCACAGTTTATACATCCCTTGGAGTTCGGCCATGAAGATAAAGTCGATTCATCTATACAGTCATGACGGCCAGCGACGCGATCTTGAGTTTCGCGTCAATGGCCTCAACGTCATCACAGGTCGCTCATCCACGGGTAAATCGGCTCTTTCGGACATCATCGAGTACTGCATGGGACGGTCTGACTGCAACGTGCCCGAGGGTGTGATTCGGGATAAAGTTGCGTGGTTTGCGGTGCTATATCAATTCCCAGATGAGCAAGTATTCATCGCGAAACCGTCCCCAGAGGATGGCGGCGCAAGCTGCAGCGTCGCAATGGAGCGCCGAGGGACTGTTGTGCCAGTACCGACATTCAAGGAACTCGCAGTTAACACAGACGATGATGCTATTTCGGCACTGCTCTCGAAGTTGCTGGGAATTCCTGAGAATAGAACACAAGTACCGTTAGAGAGCAGTCGGGTCAGCTTCAAGGCAACGATCCAGCACACCTACTATTACCTGTTTCAAAAGCAGGGACTAGTCGCTAACAAAGACCAATTGTTCTACCGACAGAATGAGCAATTTCAGCCACAAGCAATTCGAGACACTCTGCCAATTCTGCTCGGAGTATCTTCAAATGACCGGTATGAACTGGAAGCCAAACTGCGTCTAGCACAGCGAGAGTTGAGGATCAGCGCTAAATTCTTAGAGGAAGCAAGACAAGCTATCGATACGTCTGAGCAAAAGGGGCTAAACCTGCTTTCGGAAGCCAAAGCGGTTGGGATCGTACCCGCGGTTGCACAGATCGCTGACAATGAGGCGGCTCTCGGAATGCTCCGCGGAGCACTCAACTGGAAGCCGCAGTCCATTCCGCAAGATACCGCTGATAACATCACCCAGTT
The DNA here is from genome assembly GCA_003136335.1 of Acidobacteriaceae bacterium. The sequence continues at coordinate 1,469 of PLEA01000172.1, forward strand.
TGAAGAGCAAATCGCCGAACTCCGCCAACAGCGACGAGATCTCCAAGCGAGAATCGACAGCGCTCGTCAGTTCGCAAAGAAAGCCGGAGGATTTCAGAGTGAGGCCGCCGAACAAAGGGATCGCCTTCTGTCGATCAGAGCGCTGCCTAGGAACCCGTCAACCGGTGAATGGCAGTGGCCCTTCTCTGAGAAGAATCTGGGACTGGACTCTCCGATCGCCACGGCGCTTCTTAATGAACTGAGCAGCCTAGACTAGAGTTTTGCACTTTTTGACCGCCTCCTCTCTGGGATCCAAAGGGTCTGGTCGGTTCGAGAACCGCACCCCACTGCTCCAAAACAATTTTGAGATGTTTTGTCATTTTCCCCTTGCGCGCATTGTCTGAGGTGTGTTATCTTTCATATTATATAAATGAACGATAAGACAGCGCAGCTTATTGCTCTCCGCGAAAAGCTCGTTCAGCAGATGCCCGACTCCTCCACCGTCCTGCCGGGTTCCTTGTTAAGCCGCATGGTGCGCTGCAACAAGCCCGGTTGCCGTTTTTGCGAGAAGGGCAAAGGGAAGGGCCACGGCCCGATTTGGATTCTCTCCGTCAGTCTGGGGAATCGACAGGTGCGCCAGATCCCTATTCCCGGCGAGATGAAGAAAGAGGTCGAGGACAGCCTGCGCGCGTTTGCTCAGATGCAGAAAGTACTGAAGCAGATCGCAGGCGTGAATCTCGATCTGCTGAAGGAACGTAAGCGCCAGCGGCAGTAGGCCTTTTTTTTGCGCTCCTTATCTTTCATTTATATGAAATGAAAGATAAGGAGCCGTGAATGCCTGATCTGCTCGTCCGTTCCTTTACTCCCTTCCTGCTTGCTTTTCAACCCTGCTTTACCCAGCCCAGTTTCTCCTCTTTCTGGGCGCTGACCTGCGCCTGGATTCTCTGCTCCGGCCGCCGCTCGCTCACACGCGTCATTCAGTCCGGGCAACTGGGCCGCTTCAAACATTACTGCTCTTTTCACCGTTTCTTCAGCCAGGCCCGCTGGAACCTCGACGATCTCGGTTACTGCGTTTTCCAGCTTCTGTTGCCTTTCTGTCCCGAGGTGCTGATTGGCGCTGTCGATGATACGCTGGCGCGCAAGTCCGGACGCCACATCTGGGGCGCGGGCATGCATCACGACCCGCTCCGTTCCACCCAGAAACACCCCTTCTTTTCCTTCGGCCACAGCTGGGTTGTTCTCTCCCTGCATGTCTCGTTTCCTTTCGCTCCCCGGAAGACCTGGGCACTCCCTGTCCTCGTACGCCTCTATCGCAAACGAAAGAAGTCGAAACTCGCTCCCGGCCGCGATGGCAAGCCGGAAAAGAAACAAACCGGACAAGCCACCGAAAAGCAATATCGCACTCGTCCTCAACTCGCTCTGGAAATGATTCGGGTCGTCGCTGGCTGGCTCGGCCCCCGAAAACTGCGCGTCCTCGGTGACAGTGAGTATGCCGGTGGTTCCATCAGCCGCCATCTGCCGACCAACACGGAGTTGATCAGCCGCATGACTATGAACGCCGCCCTGTACGAGTTGCCTCCACTCCAGACTGCGGGCCGCGGCCGTCGCCGCAAGAAAGGCGCAAGGTTATTTAATCCGGCACAGATGGCGCAGGATCCCCGCCGCTCCTGGATCAAAACCACCGTGTGCCTCTACGGGCATAAAGTCAGGGTTTGGTATCAGTCCATCGACGCGCTATGGTATTCCAGCGCCGGATCGAGGCTGCTGCGTATCGTCGTGGTCCACGATCCCAGTGGTCGCCGCCGCGACGATTGCTTCTTCTCCACCGACCTCACCCTGAAACCTCCACAGATACTCGAAACCTTTGCTCTGCGCTGGCCCCTGGAGGTCTGCTTCCGCGATGTAAAACAGTTCCTCGGCTTTGAAGACCCACAAAACCGCGTCTCCAAAGCCACTCAGCGAACCGCTCCCCTGGTCTTCTATATCTATGACCTCGTATTGCTGTGGCACGCAACCTCAGGGCATCTCTTTGCGCCGCAATCAGTTATCGAACGCCCCTGGTACCAGCGCAAGACAGCGGTTTCCTTCGAAGATATCCTTCGAAATCTGCGCCAGGCCACATGGCAGGAAAAGATTTTCGGCGACCCCGGACTGGATGCACACACGCGAAAAATACTTCAGCCCCTTGCAGAATGGGTCAAAGCCGCTGCATAAATGTGCAAAACCCTAG
>PLEA01000565.1 GCA_003136335.1 Acidobacteriaceae bacterium
TGGGAACGCTGGTGCGCCGACCTTTTGTCCAGTCACATTTCTTATCCAGTGTTGGTTTTCTTTCGCTCGCAGCATCCGAATCAATCGTGGCTGAGCGCAGTCACGGCAATGCTTGACGTGTCTTCATTGATCATTACGGGAGTGGATGGCATCCATCCCGAGCAGGCGAAGTTGACCTTCGCAATGGCCCGGCATGCGGTGGTTGATCTGGCCCAGGTGGTAAATGCGCATAACAGTCCTCACGATGCCGCGCGGCTTTCGGTCGAGGAACTGCGCCGATTGCGGGCGCATCTTGTCGAACACGGCGTCAATTTTTACGATGGAGCAGATGCCCCCGAGCGAATCGCGGCTCTCCGTGTCATGTACGAGCCATATCTTTTCGCGCTTAGCCGCCGTCTTTTGATGACGCTGCCGCCATGGATTCACCCTGAGAATAGAAAAGATAACTGGCAGAGCGGTCCGTGGGATCGTGCCATACAAGCACGGGCGCTGGAGCATCCAGGACATGCGGTCAGCGCCGCCGCCGCTGACGATCACTTCTAAGGAGTCTGGTCTGTCGCGATCGCCCGATCATCCGGCCACCCGATGGCCCGATGTTTCTTCTCCTGCTAACATTCCTCCTTCATGAAGCATGTGGGCGAAAACGTAGTGCGGATCGAGGCTGAGGCTTTGCGGGCGCTGGCTGATCGCCTTGCGGGCGTGATGGCAGCCAACTTCGACCGCGCATTGGATCTCATGTTCAACTGCCGCGGCCGCGTGGTTGTGACCGGGATGGGCAAAAGCGGACTCATTGCGCGAAAGATCGCGGCGACATTGAGTTCGACTGGCTCTCCGGCACTGTACCTGCATCCGGTGGAGGCGTTGCACGGCGATCTCGGGATGATCGTGCGCGGCGATCTGGTGCTCGCACTTTCGGCGAGCGGCGAGACAGAAGAAATTCTGCAATTGCTGGCGACCATCAAGCGGCTGCAGGTTCCGCTGATTGCCATGACCTGCGATGAAATGACGTGCGATCAAACGACCTGCGATGAAACGACGCACGATAAAACGCGCAATGAAACGAGCAGCATTGAGAATGCGGGACCGCCAGCGGGCGGGGGCGCCCGCTCTACACGGCCTTCTACTCTCGCCTCCTCCGCTGACGTAGCTTTGGACTGCTCTATTTCCAAGGAAGCCTGTTCGCTTGGACTTGCTCCTACCGCGTCCACTACTACCATGCTCGCACTCGGCGACGCTCTGGCGGTCGCGCTTTCGGAGAAACGCGGCTTCAAGGAAGAAGATTTCGCTAACCTCCATCCCGGGGGAAAACTCGGCAAGCGACTGGCACGAGTTGAATCTTTAATGCACTCTGGAGACGCCATTCCGCGGGTCACGGCGCAAACAAAAATGCCGGACGTGATTTACGAGATGTCGCGGAAGAAACTGGGAATGACTACTGTGGTCGAAGGCGATCGACTGCTGGGAGTAATCAGCGACGGCGACCTCCGGCGACTATTGGAGCAGCGCGGCAAAGACACGCTCGACCTTACCGCGCAAGATTGCATGACGCGAACGCCGAAGACGATTGGCGCGCAGGAGTTTGCAGCGACCGCCCTCGCGCGCATGGAAGAGATGAAGATAACGTCGCTAGTAGTTGTTGGGGACAATCAACTCCTGCTTGGAATTGTGCATCTACACGACCTGTGGACGACGGAGATGGTATAGACCGCGCGTCTAGCAGAGCTGAAATTGACGTTAGAAAGCTGGAATTGAAGTGGAAATTTCAGAAGCGTCGCATCTGGCGCACCAGATCACATCCGATACGGTCATCGTTTGCTGGTGGGCGTTCGGACTCACATTCTGGTTGCGAAAGAAACCGCCTCGCGCGCGAGCGGCGCGGCGAGATCGCAGTTCGTTGATTGGAATGTTGCTTCAAGTCGTGGCGTATTTCATCGTTTGGTTACATCCTTTGCTCCGGAGGCAATTGCTCTTTCCAGCGTCCGGATCTCAGCCGTTGGACTTGTTATTGGCGCTGGTCACGGTCGCAATTGCGATCGGTTCGGCATACCTGGTGAACAGCGCCGCGCGCCGCTTGGGCAAGCAGTGGTCTTTGACGGCTCGACTGGTCGAAGGGCATACGCTGATTCAGGACGGACCCTATCGCTTCGTAAGAAATCCTATCTATACAGGAATGTTTGGAATGCTGCTGGCCACCGGAATAGCGGCCGGCCAGTGGATCGCGTTGTTGGTTGCAAGTGTGTTGTTTATCTTTGGAACTTACATTCGAGTGCGTAGCGAAGAGCAACTGTTGCGAGAGGCTTTTGGCTCCGAGTTCGAAAAGTATGAGCACAAAGTTCCGGCGTTAATTCCGGGTGTCTATTGAAGCTTCGTATTAGGGCATCGCTTTAGCGATGCCGTAATTCTTCACAATGAGATGCCCCTTTAGGGGCCGTTTTACGCGTACCGTTCGTGCATGAAATCGCCAATCGCCGAATAAGCCGCTGCCAAAGTTTTTTCGTCAGGCAGGAAGACGATACGAAAGTGTTTCGTCCCTGGCCGCTGCCCAAAGCCGGAGCCGTGCACAACAGTTACGTGTTTTTGTCGAATGAGTTCGGTCACGAAGACGTCGTCGCCTTCCGGAATGTCGAGGCTGGGATAAGCGTAGAAGGCTCCGCGCGGCGCTACACAATTAACTCGCGGAGTTTCTGCACACCACTTCATGGTGAAATCGCGACGGCTGCGTAACTTGCGCTTTACCTCTACCAAGTGATCTTGTGGTCCTTCGAGCGCAGCCTTGATGGCGTACTGTTCCGGATGGTTGGCGCAGAGACGCGCACGCAATAGCTTATTCACGCCTTCAAGATAAGGCTTAATCACCGACGCTTCGCCGCTGGCAATGCCCCACCCAATGCGCCATCCCGGGGCAAGATAATTTTTCGAAAGGCCACCGAAAGTTATGACCGGCACATCGGAAGCGACTTCGGCCACGGCCACGTGCGGGTCGTCATCGATTATCAGCTTGTCGTAAATCTCGTCGGCAAAAATAATCAGGTTGTGGCGGCGCGCTAACTCGGCGATTTTTTCGAGCGTTTCGCGCGTGATGACGGATCCAGTGGGATTGTTGGGATTGATTAATACAATTCCGCGGGTTCGCGGCGTGATTTTTTTCTTGATGTCGTCGAGATCGGGCTGCCAGCCGTCTTCTTCGTTCAAGTAGTAAGTGTTGAGACCAACTTCGAGTTTCGCCAGAATCGCTGAGTAGAGCGGATAGTCGGGGCAGGGAGTCAACAGGTCATCGCCGGGATTGAGCAACGCAGTAAGACAGATGTCGACAGTCTCGCTGACACCCGAAGTGACGAAGACATCCTGAATGTTGGTAATGCCTTTGCGAGCTGCCTCGCCTCGGATGGCTTCAAGGGCTTCCTTGATGCCTGAGGATGGGGAGTATCCATTCTTGCCGTTGCGCATGGCTTGATGGACGGCTTCGATCATGTGCGCGGGCGTCTGGAAATCGAAGTTGAGCGGGTCGCCGACGTTGAGCGGCAGAACTTTGTGTCCTTGCTTCGTGACTTCGTCGGCTACGCAGGCCAGGTCGCGAATGGCGTAGCGAACGTTGTCGAGGCGGGAGGCGGCAGAGATCTCGCGAGCTTGAGTGGAGGGCATCCATTAAATTTTAACCGCAGAGGACGCCGAGAGCGCAGAGAAATAACAACCGCGGAAAAAGCCTCAACCACAGAGGGCACAGAGTGCCACAGAGTCCCATATGCTGCTTCTGTGATCCCGTGTGCCCTCTGTAGTTACCAAATCAATCTTCCCGGTCAATCTGCGCCTTCTGCAATTTATCTGAATAGTCGACATAAACCGACTTCCACTCCGTGTAGAAGTCGATGGCGCCGATCCCGCCCTCGCGATGTCCGTTCCCCGTCGCTTTAGTACCGCCGAACGGCAGGTGCACTTCGGCGCCGATGGTGGGCGCGTTGATGTAGGTGATGCCGGCATACAGGTCGCGAATCGCGGTGAACGCCTTGTTCACGTCCTTGGTGTAGAGCGCGGACGACAGGCCGTACTCGATTCCATTGGCGATTTCAATGGCGTCCTCGAGATCCTCACACGGGATGATCGAAACCACGGGGCCGAAGATTTCTTCCTGCGCGATGCGCATCTTGGGGTCGACGTCGGTGAAGACCGTTGGCTCCATGAACCAGCCATACTGGCGTTCGCCTTGATCGAGGCGATTTCCGCCGCACACAAGTTTCGCGCCTTCGTTCTTGCCGATTTCTACATAGCTGAGGTCGGTCTGGAGCTGTTTCTCGTTGACGGCAGGGCCCATCTGCACGCTTTCATCCAGGCCATTACCGACTTTCAGTTTCTTGGCGCGATCGACGTAGCGCTCGACGAATTCGCGGTAAACGCCTTTCTGCACGATGATGCGACTGGTGGCCGTGCAGCGCTGGCCGGTGGTGCCGAAGCCTCCCCAGAGGCCGCCTTCAATGGCGAGATCAAGGTTGGCGTCGTCGAGCACGATCATAGGGTTCTTGCCGCCGAGTTCGAGCGAGCAGTGCTTAAAACTTTTTGCCGCGATGCCGCCGATAATGCGGCCCACGGCAGACGATCCGGTCAGCGAAACCGCGCGCACGTCGGCATGTTCCGCCAGCGGAGTGCCTACATCAGCGCCAAATCCGCTTACGACGTTGATGACGCCCTTGGGCAGGCCGGCATCGGTGAGAGCGCGAACCAGGTTAAACGTGGAGAGCGGCGTGTCCTGCGCGGGCTTGATGACGCAGGTATTGCCGCAAACGATGGCCGGCAGAAGCTTCCACGAAGAAATCGCCATGGGAAAGTTCCACGGCGTGATCATGCCGCATACGCCGATGGGCTGGCGCACTGCCATGGCAAACTTGTTGGGCATTTCCGAGGGCACGGTAGGACCGAAGAGACGGCGGCCTTCGCCGGCGTTGTAGTAGGCGGCGTCAATGGCTTCCTGCACGTCGCCGCGCGTTTCGGCGAGGACCTTGCCCATTTCGCGAGTCATTTCCCGGGCATAGTCTTCCTTGCGCTCGATCAAAATCTCGGCGGCGCGGAAAACAATTTCGGCGCGGCGCGGGGCGGGAACGAGTCGCCATTTGGTGAAGGCGCGCTTGGCGGCGGCGACGGCGGTATCCACGTCGGCCTTGGCGGACTTCTGGAAGATGCCGACCACATCACGAGTGTCGGCGGGATTGCGATTCTCGAAAGTCTCGCCCGTAGAGGCCTCGACCCACTCGCCGTCGATGAAATTCCTGAAAACTTTGGTTTTGCCGTAGCTCAGAGTGGCCGGGCTGGTCAAAGTATCGGTTGCCATGATTTCTCCTTAGGAAGACCCAAATAATTAAGAATGCCCGAACAGTTGATGCTACAACCCGCAAGGAAGGTGCGGCAAGGAAGGGGCGATAGTCGGCGTACCAGGAGGCCCGAGAAAAGTGGACAAGCTGGGACCCGGCACTTCGGTAACGTCCCAAACTGATTGCCTGTTTTTCCCGGTGTTTTGTTTGTGCTAACGTTTCTCTTGACCGCATATTTACTGAGAATTTCGGTCCAAAGTGTCTTCTGATAATCGCAAACCGGGAATTCACGTTGCGTGGACGACCGTCACCTACCGCAGCGTGGTACTGCTGGTCGTGGCAGGCATCGCGGTGTTCTTCATAGTCGTGCGCGTGGCCTTTCCGCAATTCACCGAGAACAGCCTGAAGGCGGGGGAAAACGCGGGCAGCAAACTGCTGGAACGTGTGGCGGGTATGGCTCCGGTGGCGGGTTCAGGGGCTGTGACGGCACAGCAGGCGCACTTTACGGCCCTTGATGGCACGGTGCGGGTGAAGAAGGGCAACGGTAACAGCTGGGTAAAGGCGGACTATAGCATCCCCTTGGAAAAGGGCGATGTGGTGCAGACCGGTTCGGAAGGTATGGCAAAGGTCGTCTTCAACGACGGCACCAGTTACACCGTGAAACAGGATTCACTGATCGTGATCGAAGAGAACTCCGCCAACGACCAGCAGCAGACCAATGTGGCGGTGGCGGTGAGCACCGGAACGGTGGACCTGTCGACCGCTACGTATAGTCAGGGGTCGAAGTCGCAGGTGATTGTGGCGGGGGCGACGGCATCGCTGTCTCCGGAGTCGACGGCACAGGTGCACAACGATCCCAAGGCGAACCAGCACGAGATCCTGATGAAAAAAGGATCGGGCGAGGTGACGCGTAATGGCGAGACCGTGAAACTGGCCAACTGGGAGAAGGTAAGCTTCGAAGGGCAGCAATCGCGGCTGGAAAAGGATAAGGAGATTGGTCCGCCGACGCCGATCGCGCCCGCCAACATGGCTCCACTATTTTCCTCGGGCGAGGCCACCAAGGACGTGGCATTTTCCTGGACGCCGATGGCGAATGCAGTTGGTTACCGTCTCCGCATCTCCCGCAACCCTTATTTTTCTTCTACACTCGTTGATAAGAAAGTTAATACAGCAGCGGTAACGGTCACCAGCCTGGGCGAAGGCGCCTATTACTGGATGGTGCAGTCGTATGACACGGCCGGGAAAGAATCGGTGGAGAGCGAGAAAAACCGCTTCACCATCATTTCCAAGGGCAAGCAGACCGAGGCCATCGAACTCGAACTGGATCCTTTCATACAGCATGGGCACGTGATCGAGGTGACGGGCAAGACCCAGAACGGGGCTCGGGTCATGGTGAATGGCAGCGAAGTGCCAATGGTAAATGCAGATGGCGGTTTCCATTACTTCACGCCGCCGCTGCCCACCGGAGAAGCCGTGATTACGGTGACGGCCCAAACGGCGCAGGGCGGAGTGAATACGCAGCAGCAGAAGATCATTATCCAATAGGGTGGTTGCAGCCACATTTAAGGTGCGCCCGTTTGGTGCAGGTGACTTTCGGTCGGGGCAGGTTGCCGTGTATCCCGTAGAATGAAGGCAGCCCGCACTCGACAAGAAAAATAGATAACCGGGAATTCCCGGAAGACTAGCACGCGAGAACATTCGTCATGTCAAAGAACGGATATCATTCAGGTCCAACGCGCAGTCACAACCTCCGGTCGCTGTTCAGCATTTTCTCCAGCGATCTGGCCATCGATCTCGGCACCGCCAACACGCTCGTCTA
>PLEA01000650.1 GCA_003136335.1 Acidobacteriaceae bacterium
ATGAAGCCGACCGGCAACGGCCGGCGCGAATCTCATGCCCACGTGCCGATGCCGCGCATGACCAACACTTACATGCTGGCGGGGCAGGATGATCCGGAAGATATTATTCGCTCAGTGAAGCGCGGAATTTATGCGGTGAATTTTGGCGGCGGGCAGGTGGATATTACCAACGGAAAATTCGTGTTCTCGGCTTCCGAGGCGTACATGATTGAGGATGGGCAGATCACCGCGCCGATCAAGGGCGCGACGCTAATCGGCAATGGACCCGATGTGCTGACCCGAGTTTCGATGGTCGGCAACGATCTGAAACTCGACGAGGGTGTTGGCACCTGCGGCAAGGACGGACAGGCCGTTCCAGTGGGCGTGGGGATTCCGACGCTGAAGATCGATCGGCTCACGGTCGGCGGAACGGCCCGGAAAGATCCTGGCGGATTCATGCAGTAGGGCTAGTACGCACCTTGTTCACCACAAAGACACGGAGTTCGCAGAGAAGTCTTAGAATCTCGATTTCGTATTGTCTTGGATTTTCTCTGTGTCTCTGTGACTCGGTGGTAAGAAATTTCTTATGCCTTCTACTCAAGTTGAAACTGGAAATCCGAAATTGGAAACTGATTTGCGCGAGATTGCGCAGGATATTGTGCGGCGTGCTATGGCCGGCGGCGCGACGGCTGCCGAATGTGTGGTGCGCGAAGGTGATGAATTCTCTACGCTGGTTCGCCTTGGGCAAGTTGAGACTCTGAAAGAGTCTGGCTCGAAGTCGATCGGGATGCGCGTGTTCTTTGGGCAGCGCGCGGCGAGCACCTACTCTAGCGATTTTTCGCGCGCCGGGCTCGACCGGATGGTGAAGTCCGCGTTGGAACTGGCTAAGATTACGTCGGAAGATCCGTTCGGCGGAATTCCCGAGGCCTCGCAGCTGGGCTCGCTCTCCGGCGATCTCGCGCTTTATCACGAAGACGTATATTCGCTGCCCGGTCCGGATCGCATCGATTACGCGCGGCGTGCGGAAAAGGCCGCTCTGGATTTTGATCCGCGCATTAAGAACTCCGAAGGCGGGTCATTCGACGCCGCTACTGGGCACAAGGTACTGGCTAATTCGCACGGCTTCGTGGGCGAGTATCGGCGCTCGTATTGCTCGGTGGCTGCCGTTCCGATCGCACAGACCGAAGCGGGCGCCATGCAGCGCGACTTCTGGTACTCGGTGGCGCGCACGCTGAAGAAATTGGATGCTCCGGAGAAGGTTGGCAAGATTGCGGCGGAACGCACGCTGCGGCGTCTGGGCGCGCGCAAGGCGAAGACTGCGCAAGTGCCGATTGTTTTCGATCCCATGGTATCCACGTCGATTTTGGAGCACATTTTCGAAGGCGTGAATGGAGACTCGGTTTACCGGGGCGCGTCGTTTCTTGCAGGCAAGCTCGGGCAGAAAATTGCTGGCGACAATGTAAACATCATCGACGACGGTACCATTGCCGGCGGTTTCGGAACGAGTCCCTTCGATGGGGAAGGCGTTCCTACGCGGCGCACTGTAGTGATTGAGAACGGCGTACTCAAGTCGTATTTGCTCAATACCTACACTGCGAAAAAGTTGAGTTTGAAAACTACGGGCAACGCTTCGCGGGGTCTGGCGGGGACGCCGGGGATCGGGCCGGGGAATTATTTTCTGCAGCCTGGGCCGAAGACGCCGCAGGAGTTGATCTCGGGAATTAAGGAAGGGCTTTACGTTACGGAATTTCTGGGGCAGGGCGTGAACCTGGTGACGGGCGACTATTCGCGCGGGGCTTCGGGGATGTGGATTTCGGGCGGAGAGTTCGCGTATCCGGTGGAAGAGATTACCGTGGCGGGGAATCTGAAGGAATTATTTTTCAACATTTCTGAAATCGCGAATGATTTGGAGTTCCGTGGGGCGGTCGCGGCGCCGACGATTCGCGTGGACGGGCTCACCGTCGGCGGCGAGTAATCCAACTCGCGGTGGCGTTTGAAAATGAAATTCGCCAAGGTGGTGTTCTGGATTGCCGGGATCTGGGGCGTTCTGGTGCTTACGCCGCTTTATTTCATGTTTGATGTGATCGGGCGGCAGGATCCTCCGGTCATCACTCATCCTGGCTTCTATTACGGGTTCGTCAGCGTGGGACTCGCGTGGCAAGTTGCATTTCTGATCATCGCGCGGGATCCGGTACGCCTCCGGTTGATGATGATTCCTTCCGTGCTCGAGAAGTTCGGATATGGAGCTTCCCTGGTGGCTCTCTATCTGCAGCATCGCCTGCATCCATCGGACCTTATATTTGGTGGAGTCGATTTGCTGCTCGGGGGTTTATTTCTCGCCGCATTCTACCGGACCGCCCCAGGAGTTCTCATCCTCGAACGGCATGTATAAAATCGACAATCAAAAAACAACAGCCTACAATTCCTTTCATGGGTAGCCTGGGACAGCCAACTCCGGTCGCTGAAGAGCGCGACTCCAGCCGTTTGATTATTGGGATTGCAGTGTTCGTGGTGATTGCGGGCGCGCTTGCCGCCGCGTTTCTGCTGCGCCAGCCGCCGACGACCGCGAAGACGGCCTCGCCCTACATTGCCAGCGTGAAGCTTTCCGATTTCAAGATGAGCGCGGCGGAGAATTTCATTGGCGCTACGGTCAGCTATGTCGACGGTAGCGTCACAAATAGCGGCGACAAGACCGTGACTCATGCCGTGGTGGAAGTTGTTTTCAAAGATGACATGGGCCAGATGGCCCAACGCGAGGAATTGCCGTTGCGCGTGCTCAAGACGAGTGGGGCGTACCCCGATGCTGTGGATCTTAATGCGTCTCCGCTCGCACCTGGGCAGAGGGAACACTTCCGGCTGACATTCGACAGCATCTCGGCGCAGTGGAACCGGCAGTATCCGGACATGCGCGTCACCGATGTCGCGGTGAAGTAGCGATCCTCGTCGAAGCCCTCAGCGGCTAAAGCCGACATGAATTGTGCGGTGCCTGCGGCACGACTGTAAGTCGTCCCCTTCCCAAATGGTACAGTCGTGCCCTCCTAATTCGTGACTTGTGGCGGGAGTTTTTGGGCCGAGCTTTTCGTAAGCGCCTCCCGGCCGAGTTCCTACGGGTCGTTCCAGTAAAATGAGCACATGCCTGAAGGTAAGCCGTTTCGGCTGACGGAGTCGGTTAAAGCTGCGGGTTGAGCGTCCAAGCTGAGTCCGGCGGCGCTGGACACGGTGCTTGGGAAATTAGCCCGGCAACATGACCCGAACGTTCTGGTCGGCTTCGATCATGCCGACGATGCCGGAGTGTATCTGATCGCGCCCGATCAGGCCCTAGTGCAGACGGTGGATTTCTTCACGCCGATTGTCGACGACCCTTATACCTTCGGGCAGATCGCGGCCACCAACGCGCTGAGCGATGTATATGCCATGGGCGGGAAGCCGCTCACCGCACTCGCTTTGGTGTGCTTTCCGGAGAAGGCGGATCTGGAAATTTTGGAGCGCATTCTTGCCGGTGGATTATCAAAGATGATCGAGGCGGGATGCACCGTCATTGGCGGTCACAGCATCCGCGACGAAGAAACCAAGTTCGGATATTCCGTCACCGGACTCGTGCATCCGAAGAAGGTTCTGGCGAATGGCGGGGCCAAGCCGGGAGACTCGCTTCTGTTCACCAAGGCGATCGGCACGGGCGTGATTTCGACGGCAATCAAGAAGGGAAAAGCCGAGGCTCGATGGATTGATGCGGCGGTGCGGTCAATGACTACGCTGAACCGGCGGGCTGCCGAGGTGATCGCTGCCGGTAGTTTTCGCGTGAACGCCATGACTGACGTGACTGGATTCGGTCTGATAGGGCATGCGCGGGAGATGGTGCTGGCCTCGGATGTGTCGATCCGCATTTCCGCGGGAAGGATTCCGCTGCTCGAGGGTGCGCTGGAGTGTGTGCGCGCGGGATACGTTCCTGCGGGACTTAAGAATAATCGGGAGTTTGCGGAGTGCCTGGTGGAGTATGACAGCGGAGTTGCTGAGGATGTGCGGGCGTTGCTGTTTGATCCGCAAACTGCCGGAGGGCTGCTGATTTCTACGCCGGATGCGGAGGATTTGAGCCAGGCCCTCAACGATGCGGGCGCGGCTGCGGTGGAGATTGGGGAAGTGTTGGCGAATGTGAAACCGCGGATTCGCGTTTCGCGCTAGGGCATTTTTGGTGCGCGCACCTTCGCACGATTTCCGTCATCTATTAAGGTGTTTTCATATCCTTTGATCTGACCCCGGGGGCGAGACGCCCCCGGAACAGCCGGCAGGATACCGGCGCTACGAGGAAGGAGCAATTATGCAAATTCGCGAACTTGGTCGCAGTGGTCTCAAGGTCTCAGCGCTCGGGTTGGGGTGCATGGGGATGTCGGAGTTTTATGGCGGGCGCGATGATGAGGAATCGGTTGCCACGATTCATCGGGCGCTGGAACTTGGAATCTCGTTTCTTGACACGGCGGATGTTTATGGGCCGCACACGAATGAAGAACTGGTGGGGCGGGCCATCAAAGAAAAGCGCGGGAAGATTGTGCTGGCCACGAAGTTTGGAATTGTCCGCGACCCGAGCAACCCCAATGTGCGGGGCGTCAATGGCAAGGCCGATTATGTTCGGCGGGCCTGTGAGGCCAGCTTGCGACGGCTGGGGGTGGAGACCATTGATCTCTATTACCAGCACCGCGTCGATCCCAACACCCCGATTGAAGAAACGGTGGGCGCGATGGCTGAACTCGTGAAGCAGGGGAAGGTGCGGTATTTGGGGCTTTCCGAAGCCTCGGCGCAGACCCTGCGGCGCGCGGTAAAAGTCCATCCGATTGCAGCGCTGCAGACGGAATACTCTTTGTGGACGCGCGATCCGGAAGGTGGGATTCTTGCTACGTGTCGTGAGTTGGGGATTGGGTTTGTGGCCTATAGCCCGCTGGGGCGCGGGTTTCTGACGGGGCAGTTTCGGCGGTTCGAAGATTTGCCGGAGGATGATTATCGGCGCAATAGCCCCCGGTTTCAGGGAGAAAATTTTCAGAAGAACCTGGATCTGGTGCGGCGCGTGGAACAGATTGCGCAAGAGAAAGGGTGCAAGCCTTCGCAACTGGCGCTGGCTTGGGTGTTAGCGCAGGGGAACGATGTTGTGCCGATCCCGGGGACGAAGCGGCGGAAATATTTGGAGGAGAATGTTGGGGCCGTTACGGTCACGCTCAGCAGAGAAGATTTGCGGCGGATTGATGAAGTGTTTCCGCCGGAGGCGGCGGCGGGGGCGCGGTATCCGGAGCACATGCTGGCGTTGGTAAATGGGTGAGCCTAGTGCCGTCCCTTGCGGGACTTGATTCATTTCGTTTTTTGTCTTCCCGGCACTTCCGTGCCGGGCTTTCGCATTCCGCCGCTTCGCGGCTGGAGCTACGTACTCCTACTGAATCAGCGTTCCTCCGTTGGTCAGGTTGGGATCGGCGTCGGGAGCGATTACTACGGCGGCGGCTACGCGGTCGCCGGGTTCCATGTTCAGGAGACGGACGCCCTGGGCGTTGCGGCCGGATTCGCGGATGGTGGTGGAGTCCATGCGGATGATTTTGCCGTAGTGGCTGATCAGCATGACTTCGGAAGTTTCGTCGACTTGCGCGATGGCGACGACTTTGCCTACACGCTCGGTGGTTTTCACGTTGATCACGCCTTTGCCTCCGCGGTTGGTTAGACGATATTCGTCGGCGGGGGTGCGCTTGCCGTAGCCGTTTTCGGTGACGGAGAGGATTAGCGTGCCCTTCACCGTCACGTCGACGACTTCGGGTTCGGTGGACGTTGCAGCTTGCGCGGGCGAGTCGCCCGCGCCCACACCGACCGCAGCGACACCGGGTTTTGTGGTAGTGGCCATTCCTACTACGTAGTCGTTCTGGTCCAGGTCGATGCCCCAGACACCGTAAGCGGCGCGGCCCATGGGGCGGACGTGGCTTTCGTCGAAGCGGACGGCCATGCCTTCGTGCGAGGCCAGGAAGACGATCTGATTACCGTCGGTGATGCGGGCTGCAACCAGTTCGTCGCCTTCTTCAATGGCGATAGCGTTGATGCCGTTGGAGCGCACGTGCATGAACTCGCGCAACGCCGATTTCTTGACCAGGCCTTTGCGGGTGGCGAAGAAAACGTATTTATTTTCTTGTTCGAGATTGCGCACGGCGAGCATCGTCTTGACGGTTTCGCCGGGCTGCAGGCCAATCAGGTTGCCGATGTGCTTGCCTTTACCGGCGGCGCTGACGTCGGGAATCTCGTAGACCTTGAGCCAGTAGACGCGGCCCTTGTTGGTGAAGATGAGAATGAAGGCGTGCGTAGAGGCGATGAAGAGGTGCTCGACGAAATCCTCGTCGCGCGTCTTCATGCCGGTGCGGCCCGTGCCTCCGCGGCGCTGCATGCGGTAGGTGGAGATGGGCGTGCGCTTCATGTAGCCGGAGTGGCTGACGGTGACGGCAACCTGCTCGTCGGCGATGAGATCTTCGAGAACGATTTCGGCGGCTTCGTCTTCGAGCCGGGTGCGGCGCTCGTCTCCGTAAAGCTTTTTGACTTCTTCGAGTTCTTTGATGATGACGTTGCGCAGTTTTTTCTCGGAACCGAGGATCGATTCGTATTCGGCGATGCTGTCGCGGACGTCCTTCAACTCGTTGGCGAGTTCATCGATGGAGAGCTTCGTCAAACGATGCAACTGCAGTTCGAGGATGGCATCGGCCTGCCTGGTGGTGAAGGGCTTTTCGGGGTCGAGCTTGGGTGCGCGACCGGTCGTGTTGATGTCGATCTTCTTGCCGCCGAAGTAGAGCGCCAAATTTTCGCGGGCGTCGGCGCGGTTGGCGCTGCCGCGAATAATAGTGATGACGTTATCGAGATGATCGAGGGCAGTGAGATAGCCTTCGAGGATGTGCTCGCGGTCTTTCGCTTTCTGCAGCAGGTAGGCGGTGCGGCGGCGGACGACGTCGACGCGGTGCTCGATGAAGTACTTGATGGTCGGGATAAGGCCTATTTCGCGGGGCTGTCCGTTGACCACCGCGAGCAGGATCATGGAGAAGCTTTCCTGCATCTGCGTATGCTTGAAGAGCTGGTTGAGGACGATCTGCGGCTCGGCGCCGCGCTTGAGTTCGACGACGACGCGCATGCCGTCGCGGTCGCTCTCGTCGCGAATGTCGGAGATGTCTTCGATGTCTTTGTCGTTGACCAGTTGCGCGATGCGCTCGACGAGGCGGGCCTTGTTCACCTGATACGGAATTTCGGTGACGATGATGGCCTGACGGTCTTTGTTGATGTTCTCGATGGCAGCCTTGGCGCGCATCATGAAGCGGCCACGGCCAGTCCGGTAGGCCTCGAAGACTCCAGCGCGGCCATGAATGATGCCAGCGGTGGGAAAGTCGGGTCCTTGCACGAACTTCAGAATCTCGGCGAGCTGGGCGTTGGGATTGTTGACCAGCGTGATGGTCGCGTCGACGATCTCGGTGAGATTATGCGGCGGAATTTTTGTAGCCATGCCGACGGCGATTCCGTCGGAGCCGTTGATCAGAAGATTCGGAATGCGCGCGGGAAGAACGTCGGGCTCGACTTCGCTGCCATCGTAGTTGTCATGGAAATCGACAGTCTCTTTGTCGAGATCTTCTAGAAGGGCAGTAGAAACCTGGGCCAGCTTGGCCTCGGTGTAACGGTCGGCGGCGGGCGGGTCTCCGTCGACGGAGCCGAAGTTGCCTTGACCAAAGATCAGCGGGTAGCGCATGCTCCAGGTTTGCGCGAGGCGAACGAGAGCGTCGTACACGGCAAGGTTGCCATGGGGATGGTATTTGCCCATGACCTCGCCGACGATTCTGGCGCACTTGCGCGTGGCTTTGTTGGGCTGAAGACCCATCTGCTGCATGGTGTAAAGAATGCGGCGATGAACGGGCTTCAATCCGTCGCGCACATCGGGCAAGGCGCGGCCAATGATCACCGACATGGAGTAGTCGAGATACGACCGCTTCATCTCCTCTTCGATGTTGACGGGTTGAATGTTCAACGCACCGGGGCCTTCGCCGCCGGGCGGAGGAGTCAGGGGGAGTTCGGGGTTTTGATCGTCGGGCATTATTTAGCTCTCAGCTGTCAGCTTTCAGCCGTCAGCTTAAAACGAGAAGTCGGCGCTCCGAAACCTTGTAACTGGTTGCATTTACAGGATGTTATGTGCTCTGGAAGCTGTGTTTATTATACCACGTCGGGCGGTCGGGATTGGGTGTGGGTGTTGGCAGGCTTGAGGCGGGCTCTCCCTGAGTATGGCGGCCCTTTGATGGCGAAGGGCTATGTGGTTGGGCGAGTATCGATTGCTGGTGAGAAGACGTTGCCGGCAACGTCTCTACGGGCGGATGATTACTTCATTGGGGGCGGAGGGAAGTTGGAATCTTACGCTGCGGGATTGGTTGGACTTGACGGTCTCTGGCAGATTCAGCGACGAGAGTTCGATCTTCCTGTTCCAGGATCCGTTCGCGTAGTAATCGCCCGATGTGTAGAGGACACCATCAGTGATCATGTAGTCAGATACTTCTTCGTGGTGTCCATCGCGAAACACCAGAACTGCGGGAGCCAAATCCTTGGCTGTAACTGGGGGAATCGCGGGGCCTGAGGGGTGGGGCTGCCGACTTGGAGCATTCGGCATTGAATCAATTTTCTCTGAATCGATCAGCTCTGCCTCCGACGTTTCTTCGCCGCTCACCCGAACGTAGCGGTCACCCTGCAGTTCGATCATCAGCGGCTGGCTGGGCGATTGGGTAGACGATGAAGAATTCTCTGGCGCGGGCGCTGCCGCCGAAGGAGCTTGCAGGATGATCACGGGCGGCTGAGATCCGACGGGATATCCCGTGGTGGAGAGATAGTCGGAATAGAACGGATCGGAGAATGCGAGCGGATAAAAAAGAGACCGCGCATGGCCGCCTCGGAAGTAACTGCCAGCGAAGCGCGGAGAGCCCGAGACCATGCGTTGCGCGTTCATGCACGGCGTGGCGGCGACCAGCATTGTAACGAGAAGCAGTGTGATGAGATGACTGCGCATGATCAGTTCGCCTGAGGGGGTTGTGGGGGCTGAAATGTGATGCCGTGATCGTCGTTTTGCTGGCGTGTGGCCTCGATATCGAGATCGGTGAGCGCAATTTTGCGGGCGTGTCTGGGCGTCAGATCAAAGAGAGTCTGACCGATAATGGCGTAGTTTCCGACCTCAAGCTTGCGACCATCCTTGAAGATAAGCAGGGTCGGTTCCTGGGAAGAGTCGGGATCAGCCGAGACATCGTCATCCCGAGTGGCGTGGGGCGTGGGAACATTTCTCACTGGCGGGATATAGGAGGCAGCACCGGATCCGCGGCGGTCGAAGATGGTAGGACCGCCTTGGTAGTTGTCATCCGCGCTGTTGTCAGTGTCGTCGTCGGTTGCGCCGAGATCGACGGCGTAGGGAACAGGGACGGCGTAAATTACCGGGGATGCAACATAGTGATGGTGGTGAGGATAGTTTTCGCCGTTGCGAGGCGCGGGCGACGTGGAGATGGGGCCCAGTAAAGTTACGCTCGCCGAAGGGCCGTTGATGGCGCGTCCACCGAATCCAGACGCGGACGCACCGTTAATCTGCGCATGGGCACTTGAGACGAGGACCACGAGCAGCACAAGCAGGCTGAGAAATGCGACGGACGCCGGAATCGAATGCCGCACGGAAACATGATACTCCAACCAGGAAGACATGGCGCACCTCGACAGTGGCAGGCCGTTCCTACGCTTAGATGCGGGAAAGGCTGGCCGGATGCCTGTGAGCGGGCGACAGACGCGATGCGCGACGCTGGATGTTGTCGAAAGTACGAAGTTCGCGATTGCTGAAAGGTGCGGACTATAATTCTGCGGGCTGCGAATTCTGCTGGCTGGGGCGAAAGCGTTCGAAGTATGAAATCTGCAATCCGATTTGCTCTGCTGGCGCTAGTGCTGGTGATTGTGGCGATGGTGTCGGCGTTGACGGCGATGCGGTTTGCCATTCACGGGCAGGAGGTCGCAGTACCTCTGCTGGTCGGACTTGCTCCGGCGGAAGCGGAGAGAAAGGTGGCGGGGCTCGGTTTGCAAATTTCGATCGAGCGGCAGTACTACAGTCCGCAGATTGCAGAAGGAAGAATCGTGTCGCAGTTGCCGCTGCCGGGAACCAAGGTGCGGCGCGGCTGGCAGGTGCGCGTGGCGCAAAGTCTAGGACCGATCCGAGTGACAATTCCAGATGTGACGGGCAACAGCGAGCACGCGGCGGAATTGAATATCCGGCGGCGCGGGCTGGATATAGCTTCGATGGCGCAGGTGCAGACTCCGGAGATCCCGGCGGATCAGGTGCTGGCGCAGAGTCCGACGGCGAATGCTACGCAGGTGGCGGCGCCGAAGATCAGCTTGCTGGTGTCGGCGGCAGCGCAGCCGCAGGCATTTGTGATGCCGAGCTTTGTGGGACAACCGCTGGGCAGCGCGAGCCGGAGTTTGCAGGAAGCGGGATTCCGGCTGGGGGATGTGAGTTTGGCAACGCCGGCGGTCGCTCCTGCGCCAGATGATGCGAATTTGGCGAATCCGGCTGCGCCTTCAGTGTTACCGGCGCAGCCCGGGCCAGCGAGCATCATCGTGTCGCAGGTGCCGGCCGCGGGGCAGAAAGTGGTGGCGGGAGCAACGGTTAATTTCGACGTCCGGTAAGAGAACTCGCCACGGATTTACGCGGATCCTCACGGATAAACCCGAAATAAAATCTTCAAGATCTTTCCAGAATTGCGGCGAAGAATCCGTCACAGGGATGGACGCCTGGTATGGTACGCAGGTACGGGCCGCGCGTGAGGGACAATGTATCGGGCCAGGTTAGCTCGCCAGTTGTTTTCAAGCGGTCGAGTTGGGAACGGCAATCGACGCGGCGGAAGTAATTGTTTTCCGACAAGGCTTGCTCGACCACATCTTCGTTTTCTTCTTTTTCCAACGAACACGTTGAGTAGATGAGGCGTCCTTGGGGAGCGACTTGGGCCAGGGCGGAGCGCAGGATCGCGAGTTGACGCTGGTGTAACTTTGCGAGATCGTCGAGCGTGAGCCGCCATTTGATCTCAGGATTGCGGGCGAGCGTGCCGGTCCCGGAGCAGGGAACGTCGGCGAGAACGCGATCGAACGGGAGCAATGTTGGGAGATTCTGCGCATCAGCGGCCACGATTTGGATTTGCGCATTGGAATGCGATGCAAACAACAGATTTTGCAGCAGGCGTGCGCGATGAGGATGAAGTTCGACGGCGGTGATTGCGGCTTCCGCGTTATGGTCCGCAATCGCAAGCGTCTTGCCGCCTGGAGCGGCACAGCAATCGAGAATGTGTGATCCGTGCCCGACGAGGTCGGCGACCAGTTGCGAGGCTTCGTCCTGGATGACGATGTGGCCGGCGCGGAAGGCTTGGGTTCCGGTGAGGTCTCCGGCTTGGACACGGCGGGCGGATGCGAGAAGGCCCCCGCGGACTAGGGCGATTCCTTCTTGATGGAGTTGCTCTTCCGCAGCGAGCGTGCGGAGTCGGATTGCGGTGGTGGGGATCGCTTGGTCGTATCGGCAGATCTGGTGAGCGGCGGAGAGTCCGTATTCGCGGGCCCAACGCTCGACAAGCCAGAGGGGATGCGCAAGAGAACTGCCTAGAGCTTGGGGCGAAGAGTTTTCGTCTTCCGCGGAAATATCAGGCTTTCGTGGCACTGCTGAGAGCTTGCGCAGCACAGCATTCACGAAGGGAGCGGCGGAGCGTTTCCGAGCCCGCTTCACGAGTTCGACACTCTCGTGGAGGGCGGCGCGGTGCGGGATACGATCGAGCCAGAGGCACTGATAGAGGGCCAGGCGCAAGGCGATCAGAATCTCGACGTCGAGTTTGGCCAGCGGCTGCGAGGAGGCGCTGGCGATGTCGGCGTCGAGGCGTGAGCGCCAGCGGAGGACGCCCATAACGAGCTCGGTGGCAAGGGCGTGATCGGGAGTCGAGAGGCGCTCATGAGCGGTAGAGTGCAGAAGGTCCGAGGCGTAGGAAGATTCGCGCTCGACGCGGAGGAGGATGTCGAAGGCGGCGGCGCGGGCGGGGGAAACGGACATTGCTCCCGATTGTAGGCTTTCGCGAAAAAGAAAAGGCTTAACCACATCAGAGGGCACAGAGGAGCAAAGAGGTTAACCCAGCTTTTCACCTGAGCGGGGGCGATAGCCGCGGATGAAATCTGCTGCGGGGGTGCGTTTCTTGCCTTCTAGCTGAATCTCCAAGAGTTCAAGGCAGGTTTTGTGGCCACAGCCGACCAGGAGATGATCGGAATCGGCATAAATTTCGGCGGGAGGCAGTGCATCTGCCGCTGGTCGCGCTTTCAGGATCTGCAAATTCTTGCCACGGAATTTTGTGTGCGCTCCGGGCCAGGGTTGAAAGCCGCGGATGCGGTTAAAGATGTCGGCGGCGGAGCGGGAAAAATCTAGCAGGCTGTCTTCTTTTTTCAGGATCGGGGCGAGGCTGGCCTGCGAGTTGTCCTGTGGGCGAGGTTGAAAGCTGCCAGCTTGCAGTTGGCGCAATGTCTCGACGACGAGATCGGCGCCGATGGAGGCGAGGCGGGGGGCGAGGGTTTCGGATGTGTCGTCGGATGCGATGGGGAGTTCTTGCTGGAGCAGGATGTCACCGGTGTCGAGGCCGGCGTCGAGGCGCATGGTGGTGACGCCGGTGACGGTTTCGCCGTTCGCGATAGCCCATTGAATGGGCGCGGCGCCGCGATATTTCGGGAGCAGCGAGGCGTGCAGGTTGATGTTGCCGAGTGGGGGAAGATCGAGCATCCACTGCGGAATGATGCGGCCGTAGCCGACGACAATAATTGCATCGGGAGCGATGGCCTCGAGACGATTGCGGAATTCCGTATTGGTTTTGATGGTGGCTGGTTGAGCTACTTCTATGCCGAGCCGCGTCGCTGCCTCTTTCACGGGGGAAAAAGCGACTTTCATTCCCCGGCCTTGGGCATGGTCGGGCTGGGTTACAACTAGCCGCAGTGAATGACCGGCTTGGACCAACTTCTCCAAGGTGGGGACAGCGAAGCGGGGCGTGCCGCAAAAAACGAGATTAAGAGGGGTTGGCATGCACTTTTGTCATTCTGAGCGAAGCGAAGGACTTATGCATTCCAGCGCCGCGAGCATTATACATAGGTCCTTCCGCTTCGACAAGC
>PLEA01000454.1 GCA_003136335.1 Acidobacteriaceae bacterium
TTGCCGCGATTTGACGGCGGCGAAACAGGTTTGGGCAGCCCGGACGGCGCACAATGGCTCATGAATCAAGGGCGCGCCGTCTTCTCGCAGTTAATCAGCTTCCTTCCCGATCGAGAGTTTCGCCGAGAACTAGCAAGGTTTCACGGGAATGCAGACAAAACGGGGGATGCTGGGGGTCGATCGAGTTGCCAGTCGTCGCTCCTGAGCGATCCTAACGCAAAATTGTCTATGGAAATGTGGCGAAAGCCGAGACCGAGATATGCCTTCGCGAAATCGGGGTCGAGTTCGATTGCGTGCTTAAAGAAAGGAATAGCGTCCAACGTGCCACGCGGATGCAGAGTTCTGGTGGCCATGCTGTAGCCTCTCAGAGCTTCCAGCGAGGAAGTCGTCGCTTCCGCTCCAAGATCGAACCTCTGTACTGAAGCCAGCGACTCTCCCAGCTTGGCACGCATATCCGACGCCATCGAACTCAGGGTCTTTAATAGACCTTCCTCGCTGCTGGTTTCTGCTTGTTCCCCGCCCAATGTGTCACCTGTTACACAGGCTGTCGCACTTAATCCCACCAGATAATCATTTCCCAGACGGGAGATCGAACCCTCCAACACCGCCTTGCTCCCAGTGCGTATGCAGATTCCCTTGGCCAGTTCCCGCGTGACATGATCACTGGGCGAGCGGCCCATCAACTTCAAAGTTTCGCTAATCTTCCGGTCAGAGAGAGTTTTGAGGAAAGGTGACTGCTCAAGTTGTACCGAGAGTGCCTGCTTCAACGCGTCGTCAAATATCGGGTCACCAGTGTGATTGACGAAGTTCCACGGAGAAAGCACCGGAGTGATTTTCGAGTCCGTAATGTCCGGCGCTCTCCGTCGAACAGTCGTTGCCCGAAGTCTGCTCATTATTTCTCTCTAATGCCTCACTGCTCTGACTCTAACCGAATCGGCGCACTGTCCCCTTTCGTAACTATGGTGACCTTCCAAGCAAGAGTACCGTTAACTTGGGATAAAACGTTCATGAGCGGTACGTAGCTTTGTAGGCTATCTCACCCCAGAAGTAAGTCGAAATACGACGAGTGCCGCATTCCATCAACGGCCTGGTCTGGATTGGGATCGAGGGCTACCCAGAGACGGAGACTCGACCATGTTCCCGGAAAACACGGTACTCGTCGGGTCCTATGACTACCGTTTGGTGGTCCTGTCAGTTGTAATCGCAACGTTTGCGTCCTATGCAGCGTTGGACCTTGCGGGTCGGGTGACCGTCGCACGGGGATCGGCTCGGGTTGATTGGTTGGCGGGTGGAGCCATTGCGATGGGCTTGGGCATTTGGTCCATGCACTACATTGGAATGTTAGCTTTTAGGCTGCCGATTCCGGTGTGGTACGACTGGCCAATTGTCGTGCTATCTCTGCTGGCTGCTATTTTCGCCTCAGCCGCAGCATTGCATTTCGCAAGTGGGCAAGAGATGAGCCTGTGGCGCACAGCGTTTGGAAGCCTCGTCATGGGCGGGGGAATCGGTGCGATGCACTACATCGGCATGCATGCCATGCGGCTTGGTGCGATGTGCCACTTCAATCCTTTAGTCGTGGTTCTTTCCGTCGTTCTTGCGGTTCTGATTTCGTTTGTCGCGCTCCGCTTGGTATTCCTTGCCAGAGATCACGGCGAGACCAGACGCCTACGGAGGGCTGCTAGCGCAATCGTTATGGGCGCTGCGATCCCGATCATGCATTACACAGGGATGGCGGCGGCCAGCTTCACGGTTTCCGATGTGGCTGCAGACTTGTCGCACGCGGTGGACGTTTCCACTCTCGGCATGATTGGTATTGCGACAGTGACGATCATCGTCTTAGGAATTGCCACCCTGACGGCAGCCTATAACCGCTTACTGCGCGAACCGAGGACGATGCGAACGAGTGTGTTAAGCATCCGCATTCTTGCGGCGAGAGCCGCAATGCTTACGTTCTGCATCATGTTTGTTTTTGAAGCAGCTAAGCAGGCTCTTCGTCCCACAATCACGATCTGGACTTCTCATGTAGTCACGATTCTGTTCGCCACGCTGGTCGCTGCGGTTCTTAGCTTCACTGTTCTTAGGAAGGAAGAGCGGTCCAAGGAGATGCTGCAGAACAGTGAGAACAAGTATCGCGTGTTGTTCGAGGACTCGGCGGATGCGAACTGGCTGATGGACGAAAAGGGCTTTCTGGATCGTAATTCTGCTGCGCTCCAGATGTTCGGATACTCAGCCGACGAGATGATGCATCCGTCCGATATTTCACCCCCGAATCAACGTGACGGCACGTCCTCCCGAGTGGCGGCCGAAGAGAAGATTGCCGCTGCGTTTCTCAATGGCACGGAACGTTTCGAGTGGTTGCACCAGCGTAAGAACGGCAATGTCTTTCCGGCTGAGGTGTGCCTTACTGCATTGACGCTGAGCGGGCGGCCGCGCCTGCTGGCCACCGTGCGTGACATCTCGGACCGCAAACTCGCCGAGGAACAGGTTCAATTCTTGGCCTACTACGATGCACTGACGGGACTGCCCAATCGGACTCTTCTTAAGGATCGAGTGACGAAGGCACTCGCCGCCGCCAGTCGGCAAGGGCATAAAGTCGCGTTCCTGTTCCTCGATCTCGACAGGTTCAAAGACATCAACGACTCGCTGGGACACTCGGTCGGCGATCTCCTCCTGCAAGGGATTGCGGAGCGGCTTAAGACGTGGGGGCGTGAACAGGACACCGTCGCCCGACTAGGCGGCGACGAATTCCTGATCACGTTGACTCAAGTAAAGGACCTAGCCGACGTGGCGGTTGCCGCCGAGCGACTCATGGATGCAATGACCGCTGGATTCGTCGTCCAAGGCCACTCCCTCAATGTTAGTTGCAGCATCGGCGTCAGTATCTTCCCCGAACACGGTACGGACTGCGAAACGCTGATCAAGAATGCCGATGCGGCTATGTATGGTGCCAAAGACTGTGGACGTGACAACTTCCGGTTCTTCGCGGAGGATATGAACGCTCATGCGCTGGAGCGATTGAGCTTAGAGAACGGCTTGCGATTGGCACTGGAAAAAGAAGAACTGTTCTTGGTGTATCAGCCACAGATGCATGTGGCCACGAGAAGGGTCACCGGGTTGGAGGCGCTCCTTCGTTGGCAGCATCCGGACTTGGGCCTTGTGCCACCCGACAAGTTCATACGAATTGCCGAGAACAGCGGACTGATCGTACCAATTGGTGAATGGGTGCTGCGGACGGCCTGCCTTCAGGCGAGAAAATGGCAAGACGAAGGTCTCCCCGCCGTTTCAGTAGCAGTAAATGTATCAGCGGTCCAGTTTCGTCAACAGGGCTTCTGCGAACTCATCAGAAGCGTGCTGCATGAGACGGGCCTCGCCCCGCAATATCTTGAACTGGAGCTAACGGAAAGCCTACTCCTAGCTAATGCTGATGTAACGCTCCCAGTCCTTAGGGAATTAAAGTCTATGGGGCTGACGCTAGCGATTGACGACTTTGGAACTGGCTACTCCAACTTTACCTCCTTGAGACAGTTTGGGGTCAGCAAGCTCAAAATCGACCGCTCGTTTATCCGGGATGTCGCCATGAAGCCGGATGACGCTGCGATCACAACCGCAATCATCAGCATGGCGAAAAGCCTGAATCTCAAGGTGATCGCCGAGGGCGTCGAAAACGAAGCACAAATGTCATTCCTGCGGACACTCCAGTGCGACGAGATTCAAGGCTATTACTTCAGCAAGCCCTTAACAGCAGAGAAGGCCGCCGACAAGCTGCGGGGCACAGTGGTACACGAATTGGCTGCTTTGAACTAGTGCAAAGTCACAATACTTCCGGCGCCCGCTTTTCGAACTACGTGAGCGCCAGGCCCCAAAGCGCAAGGTGCTCCAACGGATGACAATTCAAAATCACAGAAGGCGCCACACTGTTGCGGAGCGTCTTCCCGAATTATCCCGACACGATTGGCGGGAGGCCAACGCCGAACCTAGCGGAGTTCTTGCGAGAGTGCCGGGCGGAAGTCGGAAACGAACGACCGTTAGCAAAGAGCGTCTAGGCTCCGGAAAACGGAAACAGCACTGGAGACGGCTAGGCTGGAAACTTCGCAGAGCGAAGTACAGGAATCCTGATTTGATAGCAAAGCGGAGCATACGGTTCATGAACGGCACACACTGAAGCAGACGCATGGCAACCATCGAGTCAAGGAATGAAAGAGGGGGCTGAGAGAGTGGCAACGGGCAAGAATCAAGTTGACTTCAATTTTGTACGCATGGTTGAGCTTGGTATCATGCTCCTCGCGGCAGCAGCGACTTCTGGGCAACTCTGGGGGCAGGCTCTGCCGGAACTGATCACCGTTCGCGATATACGCGCCCTCACTCCGGATCAAGCTCGGCAAGGTCGGCCAGTTCGGTTACGTGGCGTAGTCACCGTCTTCTCGGGCTGGAAGTCTTCCTTCTTCTTTCAGGACGCAACTGCCGGAATTTCAGTCTCACGCACGTACGATTCTCCGGAGGTCCAGCAAGGGCAATTGGTGGAACTGCGCGGTGCAACGGGCCCGGGCATGTTTGCACCCGTCATCGTTGCGGATAAAGTAACCGTGTTGGGTAACGGTAAGATGCCTCCCGCACACCAGTTTGGCGCGGACGAGCTTGCCGGGGGAAAGCAAGATGCTCAGTGGATTGCGATCCGGGGCATCGTGCGATCAGCCGTTGTAGAAACCATTTGGGAACGATCCGTTCTTGTTCTAGAAGTCGATATTGGAGGGGGCAATCTCGTTACTGTGCGGGTTCACGCCTTCTCAGAAGCCGATCTGGGCCGACTGCCGGGCTCCTCGGTTTCCGTTCGCGGTGTCTGCGGCACAGTTTTTAACGACAAAAGGCAGTTCATCGGACTAAGGCTGTACGTCCAGAATCTAGCTGACGTGAAAGTGGAACATCCAGCGACCGCTGCCCCGTTTGACATTCCCAGTCGCGCTCTTGGCAGCCTGCTCCAGTTTGGCGATCAGGAGGGGGGAGCCATTAGCCGTGTGAAGGTGCGAGGAATCGTCACCTACNNGTACATTCAGGACGGAGCGCAGGGGATATTCGTCCAGAGCACGCAAGCGACTCGCGCCTCCCTCGGCTCACGAGTGGAGGCGGTCGGCTATCCTGCCGCTGGCCGCTACTCCCCTAAATTGGACGACGCGGTGTTTCGCGTTGTCGGCACGGCACCCCCCCTCGTCGGTTTGTCGCAAGCCGCTTCCGCAATGATTGTGTACAACGACGGGTCATCCGCTGCGCCTTATGACTCGGTCTTGGTCCAACTCAAGGGACGATTGGTTGAAGCGGTACCTAGGGTCGATGAAGATTTGCTGTTCCTTAGGGAGGGCACGGCAGTCATCACGGCAAGGATGCCACGATCCGGGGAAAAACGCCGCTCACTGGTTCCGGGAAGCCTGCTGAGCATCACGGGCATTTGTGTGGCGAACGCCGATGAAACTCACGAGGCGCGTTCCTTTGATATTCTTCTTCGCTCTGCCGCGGATGTTGTTGTACTCGAACAAGCCCCGTGGTGGACCGCATCTCATGCCGCTTGGTTAGTGGTGATTCTCGTCATTGTCGTCCTCTGGATGTCAGGGTGGTTGGTCTTCGCTCGGCGACAGGCCCGCTTGCGCGTCTTGACTGTGACCGACCCTCTCACGGGCCTTTATAATCGCCGTGGTTTCCTCCTACTAGCTGAGCACCAATGGCAGTTGGCGCAACGCAATAAGTCGTCGGTCCTGCTGTTCTATATCGACGTTGACAAATTCAAGGAAATCAACGATTCCTTGGGACACAAGGAAGGTGATCTAGCACTCCAAGCGGTTGCCGCTCTCCTGCGACATTGTTTCCGCAAAACCGACATCATCGGACGGCTCGGGGGCGATGAATTCGCAGTAACTGCCATTGAAGCTCCCCCCAATACCCAACCTGTGCTGGAGCAGCGGATCGCGAAAGCAGTGCAGGAGCATAATGAGAGAGCGCACCGGAAGTTCCAACTCTCTCTAAGCATCGGCACCCTCTCTTGCGACGGCGCGATGGCCTCCCTACCCATTGAAGGCTTATTGGTTCAGGCAGACACTCTGATGTATCAACAGAAGCGGGAGGCAAGAACTCCGAGTCTGGCCTCGGACTCGGTTTCGACTGGCGGCGTGTCTGTCGATCAGCCTTCTCCAAAGAAGTGTTCAATCGCAGATTGAACCGTCAATGTTCTAAGTGACATGATGATGGCGCGGATGCCATGTCCGCTTGGGGAAGCGCCTGCAAGGACGGACGCAAAGGGTAGTCGCAACGACTGAATTGGTCATTCCGCCCGACATCAGTCAGGAAGCGGCTCGCGCCTCGCTAAAAGTCTGCGACTGTCTTGACTCGGCGGACTAGCTCGATGGTCACTCCGAGTAGCCGTTGCCATTATCATCATTCTTTGCTGTCGTCTTCCGGGTACGAGGAGCGACGCTCGTGAGGAGCTTCGTCAACACGCTTTCCGTAGCTTGCAGACTCCACAAGCCCGTTTTCTTGGGATCGGTGCCCCTCACGTGCGGGTATACGAGCTATGCCACTTCCTGGCCGCGTTCAAGTCGCTGGAGACTTTGGCCAAACACTGCTTTTTACAACGTCCAAGAGCTTCGCGATCTTTGCCGGCAATACCTGGTTGGCAGTAAGCGCGAAGATGTGAGCCGGCGTGGCTTCCCAGTCGGGCGAGATGCGCACAAGACCTGCCCAGAAGGAGGGATACGAAGCAAGGAACTGCGCAAGGATCGTAATACCCTGGTGCTCTCGTGCGAACTGTGCGAGCAATCCAACACTCCTGGCCGAGAAAGAACCATTGATATTGACCCTGCGTCTCTCTTTCCCCCGCCGAAGCTCCCATTCCTTCTGGAGCGTTCCACGCGAAAGCCGAAGACAAGAGTGATTTTCAAGGTCACCTGGCTCCCGCAAGGCTACGCTGCGTTTCAGGTAGAGCTTGGAGGCGAACAGCTTTCCGGAGAACGTACCTATTCGTCGAACGCGGTCTGACCGTACCGATTCCGCATCTACCCTGAGTGCGCCCAGAGAACGAAGCGGGGCTAACCACGATGGAATAGCAGAGCGCCGATCTGGGGCCTGCCGTCATCATCGCGACAAACGATTTCGCCATCCGGCACGGCAGAGAACTCGCTTTCTGGGTGCCATGAGACGAAACAAGCGGCACTAACGTCCATAGCAAACCGGACTGTTGCTGACATCCAGGTTAATCGCCCAAAGGATTGTTTTCCCAAAATGGAGATCTTCCCATTCCATTTAGGAACTGTAGTTCTAACTTCCCAGCCAAAGATGAGATTTGTTTTTCGTCGTTCGACTGCCGTTGGTCGATTCGAAGTGCCATTGCAACAGCGCTTACGGTGCAATTCGAGTAATCGCGGCCAGTTGCTCGACCGTTTTTCGTGGGATGGTCCTTTGGCTCGCTGGACGGTACTCGACGTGCTATCGGTTTAGCGATAGTCGCGGAGATTGGTTTATGAACTGTGCCGCTGCAGCCTGCTTATTACTCCTCCCCGGTCCGTTTAGTCACGCACAAAAGACGGTTGGTACCGCCGACTCTGCCAAGAGTGAGATCCATTCACAACCATGCATCAATTGTTCCACTGCCGTTGCACCCTCCCCCGAACAGAATGGAGCGGAACCGACCGTGCCAAATAGCGAATTGCCAGACGCGCCGAGTTCAACCACCCTCGCAAGACAGGATACTTTCGTGTGGTCCTTAACGGAGCCCACTAAGCAGCCGAACCCAGCCCCTCCACCCGTCCCAATCTGGGATAAGAAAATGTGGGCAGCAAACATATTCCTTGCTGGTGCCACCATTTTTGACGTCGAATCGACTCACCAAGGTCTTGCTCATCACATGTGCGTAGAAGGCAATTCCGACTTGAATAACAAACCTAGTCGCGGTGAGCTATATCTCGACAACTTAGAGCAATTTGCACCTGTTGTGGTCATGGGCGGATTGACTGCTCTTAGCGGACGTGCCGCGCACTTGCCGGTCTGGGCGTGGAAAGCGCTGAGATACATCGGCCCAATTTATGGTAGCACCATCCACTTGCGAGGCGGCATTCGTTGGTACACGCGGTGTTGGTGATATCAACAGAAAGCAATGGAGCCCATATGTTCTTCCGACTATTAGTTGCCGTTATTCTTTGCTGCAGTTCAATTGCGCATGCCCAAGAACCCGATGTCGATGAGTTACGGCGCTCTGAATTTGGCGGTTTGACGCAGAAGCAGATCTCTAAGCGCATCTTCGCTAAAGAAAGAGACATGGTCCGCAAGCTTGCATCTGTACACTTCGTCACGGAAGCGTATATGCAGAGCCTTGGACATCCCCAAGCTAAGGGTATGGATCTGGCGTTAGGCGAGGAGTCTGACAGTGTCATTGATGATTTGTATGTTCTCGCTCAAGTTGATTTTGGCCGAGAGTATGGGGATAGGCCTGTCGAAAGAGTATTGTTTGGGGAGCATCCTTGGAGACGCCATTATATTCAGAAAAATACCGGTGCGCTGGAGCATATCTTTCCTGCTGGCTTTCTGTCGATGTTTTTCGTAGATCTCTACGGTTTCGATGCTGACAGGTATTCACTCATCTATAGAGGGAGTGAGAATCTCGCCGGGACTGAATGTTTGGTATTTACAGTTGCGCCTGTCAACGAACGAGACTCCGGGCGCTTTCGCGGCGAGATATGGATTGATTCTTCTTCCTATAGCATCGTAAGAGCCAAGGGAGTATTCACAGGGCCGTATGAGCGTTGGTACAGAGGGTCGGGAAAATACTTTCACTTCGATAGCTGGCGGGAGAGAGTTGGCGATAGCTGGTGGTTGCCCAGCGTTAGCTATTTCAATGAAAGGCGCGCCTTTCGTACCGATGGAGACTTAGAATTCCATTATAGGGGCTATGCGTTTCTCTGGCAGCAACGTGAGTCCAAGGTGGACGGACCACAATCGAGCATAAGGAATGATGACGCGCGAAGCTCGACCGTCAAGGAAGATCCGCCCGGCGCTCGTTTTCAAAATAGCTTGGTAGCACGACTGGAGGCCGATGGTCTTCTGGCTACCCCAGGACAGGAAGAACAGCGCTTGGACCGAATTGTCCAGCAAATTGCGCCAATGAGCCGAGCGGAACTTCACAAGATTGATTGCCGTATGCTTCTTACTACACCGGTGGAGATGTTCGCCGTCGGAGACGTAATAGTTGTCAGCCGTGGCTTGCTGAATATCGTTCCAGACGACTCTGTTCTCGCGGTCATGCTCGCGCGTCAGGTGGCCCACATAGTGCTCGGCCATACGCGCATCACCGGGTCATTTCCTCAGAGCCTCTTCGACAGGCAGGACAAAAAGGACTTCGACGGTGTTGGAATTAGTTGGAGACCGGACGAAGAGGCTGCAGCTGATTCAGAGGCGACGGTTCTCCTTAGGGGTTCGATATA
>PLEA01000360.1 GCA_003136335.1 Acidobacteriaceae bacterium
CTAAAGAGTGTGCGTGAGAACTGAATTCCGGGGAAAGAGGTGGAACGAAACCATCAGATCCAGCCCCGAAGGGGCGGCATTTATTAGCCCCGGACGTAACTCCGGGGTGCCCGTGGGACAGTCGAAAGAGTCCCGCGGGACGGTACTGGTTCCCACGCACACTCTAAAGCCCAGACATTTTTGTCGCTCCTACGGCACGACTGAAGTCGTGCCCTTCCCGATCATTTTAGAGCCCTTGCGGACTGTGGCGGCGCCGGCTCCGAGCGCAATCCAAATTCCCAGGGCCAGCCATTCGTAAATCGTGAAATGGCCAGGGACGAGTGGGATCACTTTCATCAGAGCCATTGCAATTCCCACTGCCAATCCGAACCACGCCACAGCGCGCTCGGCGCCCGACAGCGCAATCACGGCAGGCCGCGCGCGCGCGAGCGCCAGGCATGCCGCACAGGCTGCCGACCATCCAATCGCGCAGGCTACCGATCCCACCTCGGTGATCGGAACGAGGATCGCGTCCCCTAGCAGCATACCAGCGGCGGTGGCGAGGCCCACGCACAGAACCGCGGCCGACGGGGTCTGGTAAACCGCGTGGATCGTTCCGACGCGCGAGTCCACCATCCCACGGCGTCCCAGGGCAAAAAGCAAGCGGCTGGCAGCCACGAAATTTCCGTTGAAACATTTGAACAGCGACAATAAAGCAGCGGCTAGGATAACGTTCACAATCCATCGCGAACCGAGCGCCTGCTGGAACGCTACTGCCGTCATGAATTTTTCGCCGGTCAGTTTCCGCCACGGGGCNNGCGCGAAAGAAGCCTCGAGCGCGAAAGTCCGGGCTGGCTTCTTCGGCGGCCTTGCCCACCGACTCGAAGCCAGTCATGAAATAAGGCACGACCTGAATCACCAGAAGAATCGAAATCAACGGAGTGTGCGTGAACAACGGCTGAATGTTGGCAGCCGAGCCGCGGCTCACGCCAAGACCCACAAAGACGATAAACAGAGCCAGCGTTCCGAAGCTGGTCCAATTCTGAAACGTGGCGCTGAGGCGAATGCCGCGATAGTTCAACAACGTCAGCAGCGCGGTCAGAGACAGCCCGATGATGAGGTGCGGCAGGTATACCGGGCACCCCGCGATACGATACAGTTCCACGGAATCAAGACCGGGAACGATGTAGCCGGCGATGCGCCCGACGGCGACGGCCTCCCACGGGCACACGATGAAATAAGCCAGAGTCATCATCCATCCGGTGGCGAAACTGATGGGCCGCGAAAAGACGGCGGCGGTGTAGGCGATTTCTCCTGCCGCGTCCGGCATCGCGACCACCAACTTGCCATACACCCATCCGATGGGAAGCAAGAGCGCGCCGCCGATCACGAAGCCGAGCAGTGCCCCGAGCGCGCCTCCGCGCAGCAGCCAATCATCCATGATGACCAGCCACCCGACTCCCACCATGGTTCCCCAA
Source organism: Acidobacteriaceae bacterium (assembly GCA_003136335.1). The sequence goes on from PLEA01000360.1 coordinate 1,458, forward strand.
CCCAGAGTGAAGTAATCGGTGGCGCGAAGCTGGCGGGCAAGAGTATTCACGAAGTCTAGGTATTCAATGAGAGGAGCGCCGCGAATTATAAAGCATCAGCGTTGAGTCCTCGGCTTCCGGCTTCCGCCATCCGGCATGTTAGTATCGAATTCAACCCTGCATGACACTTCAACACTTGCTCCGTACAGTCATCTGCAAGTCTTCCGGCCGCGTTTCGGGCTACGGAAGAACTTCGAATTCCTCCGTATCCTCTGTGGTTATGCTTGTTTTTTCGTAGGCAAATGACCCCTCCCTCCAAATCTCGCAAGCGCGTGCTCAGTGGCATGCGCTCGACCGGCAAACTGCACCTGGGCAACTACGTGGGCGCGCTGCAAAACTGGGTCCGCATGCAGGACGAGTACGAATGCTTTTTCTGCGTGGCCGACTGGCATGCGCTCACCACCGACTACGCCGACACCTCGCGTGTGAAAGAAAATTCTCTCGAGGTTGTGCTCGACTGGCTGGCCGCCGGCCTCGATCCGGAGAAGTCGGTCATCTTCATTCAATCGCATGTTCCCGCGCACGCCGAGTTGCACCTGCTGTTTTCCATGATCACGCCCCTGGGCTGGCTGGAACGGGTGCCTACGTATAAAGAGCAGCGGGAAAATATCAAAGACAAGGATCTCGGGACCTACGGATTTTTGGGATACCCCGTGCTGCAGTCGGCGGACATTCTGATTTACAAGGCCGACTGCGTCCCCGTGGGTGAAGATCAAGTGGCGCACGTCGAACTGACGCGCGAGATTGCCCGCCGCTTCAACGGATTCTATGGCGCGCGGAAGCAAGTGTTTCCCGAGCCGCAAGCATTGCTGACTCCCGCGGCAAAGCTACCAGGCACCGACGGACGCAAGATGTCGAAGTCGTACGGCAACACAGTGATGCTCACTGATCCCGAACCGGTGGTGCGCCAGAAGCTGAAGACGATGGTCACCGATCCGGCGCGCGTGCGGCGCACGGACCCAGGAAATCCCGATGTGTGTCCCGTGGGCGATCTCCACAAAATCTTCAGCGACAAAGCCACAATGGCTAAAGTGAACGAAGGCTGCCGCTCGGCCAGCATCGGTTGTATCGAGTGCAAAGGCTGGGCCGCCGGTGCCCTGGTCAAGCTCCTGAATCCCATGCAGCAACGCCGCAAGAAATTCGAGGAGAATCCGCGCCGCTCCTGGGATATTCTGGAAGCTGGCACGGAACGGGCGCGCCAGGCCGCAGGCGAAACGATGAAAGATGTCCGCGCCGCGATGGGCATGTCGCTGGAATACGAAGCGCTGACGTCGAAGGAAACGAAATAATTCAGATGACGGAAAATGCAAAACTCGTTTCAGCGGATGAGTCGCGAGAGACAGCGTCTCCAACGATCGTTGCGGTCCAGTCTGCGACGAAGCCGGGGCAGAATGCGCAGAAGAAGGAAGAAAGCGATTCCCCATTCGCCGTCGCGGTTACCGACGTCTACGAAGGCCCCCTCGATCTGCTGCTGGATCTGATCCGCAAGCAGGACATCGACATTTATGACATCCCCATCGCGCGCATCACGTCGCAGTATCTGGCCTACGTCGAAAAGATTCGCGAACTCGATGTGAACGTGGCCGCCGATTTTATTTACATGGCCGCGGTACTGATCCACATCAAGTCGAAGATGCTGCTGCCACGCGATCCCGATGCAGCGACGGAGGACCAGGAGGATCCGCGCAACGAACTGGTCAACCGCCTCCTGGAGCACGAAAAGTTCAAGTCAGCCGCGCAGATGCTTTTGCAGAAGCAGCAGATCGAAGATGCGGTTCTCTCCAATCCCTCGCTGAAGGAATTCATGGAGGCGGAAGGCACCGAGCCCGAATTTGCCGCTGACGTGATCGACCTGGTCAAGACATTTCAGCAAGTGCTGGAGCGAGTGCGAACCCGCCCAGTACTCAACGTCGACGAAGAAACGGTGACGGTGGGCCACATGATCGATTACCTGCGGCGCCGGCTCTCGCTGGAAGAGCGGCCGATAAGGCTGAAGCAACTCCTCATGCGGATTCCGTCGCGGCCCGCCCTAGTATGCATGTTCCTGGCGCTGCTCGAAATGGTGCGCCTGCAAGCGATCCAGGTGCGCCAGGAGAAAATGTTCGGCGAGATCGCAATCCGCAAGCACACGCACTTCGATGAGATCATGAACGAGCAGTCCGCCGTGCGCGACGACTGGAGATGAAATGGCAGTTACCAGTAAAACCCGGTGTTAACTGACAACTGACAACTGGCAACCGACAACTGATTCTATGTCTCTCAAAGCCCAACTCGAAGCCATCATTTATGCAGCGGAGACGCCCATCACGCTGGAGCAGATGACCCAACTCGTGAAGGAGACGGTCATCGCCGAAGGAGCGGCGGACGAGGCTGAGATGAAGTCGCGCGTCCGCTCGTCTCTGGAAGAACTTGTCGGAGAATACAGCGCACCCAATCACGGCATCGAGATCCGCCAGGTCGCGGGCGGATACCGCATGTCCACCAAGCCCGAGCAGCACGAAGTAGTCCGCGCCTTCGCGAAAAGTTTGAAGCCCCCAATCCGGCTCTCCCTGCCGGCGCTGGAAACTTTGGCTGTGATCGCCTACAAGCAGCCCGTCACCGTACCCGAAATTAACGACATCCGCGGCGTCGACTCCGGCGGCGTGATCGGAACGCTCCTCGATCGCAAGCTGATCACCACGGCAGGCCGCAAGCAGGTCATCGGCCGTCCCATTCTTTACAAGACGACGAAAGAATTCCTCATGCGCTTTGGCCTGAAAGATGTGAACGAATTGCCCAGCATGGAGGAATTCGAGAAGTTGGTGGCGGAATCTTTCCAGTCGGAGTTGATTCCCGCAGAGAGTGCAGCATCGTCAACCGACGTGACCCACCCCGCCGAGAGCGAGTCGCCCGAGGCGGAACCGGGAAGCGAGAGCGTTCCGGAAGCGGAGAAGGCCGGCTAACGACTTAGCCGCGAAGCGGCGTAGGAATGCAGCCCACGGCGCAAGCCGTGGGTGTGACGTAAAAGATGAGCGAGCCCCAGAGGGGCGAAAGAATGGTTCGCACGTACACGTCGATCGAAATCATTTTCACCCTCGCGGGAACTCGGAATTCATTATGCCGCTGGAACGCCTGCAAAAAATTATCGCTGCTGCCGGAGTTGCCTCTCGCCGCAAGGCCGAGGAACTGATCTCGTCAGGCCACGTCCAGGTCAACGGCACGGTCGTCACCGAACTCGGTAGCAAAGCCGATCCAGAAACCGACCACGTGCGCGTGAACGGAAAACTTCTTCACGGCGCGCAGCGCCACGTCTACCTCCTGCTCAATAAGCCCAAGGGCTTCGTCACCACGATGAGCGATCCCGAAAAGCGTCCCACCGTCATGGATCTGATTCGCGGCGTCAAAGGCCGCGTCTATCCCATCGGACGTCTGGACTACGCCAGCGAAGGCTTGCTGCTGCTGACCAACGACGGCGAGCT
>PLEA01000426.1 GCA_003136335.1 Acidobacteriaceae bacterium
AACACCTTCCTTCAGTTAGCGGGCGGAAGTCTCTCGCCGCTTGATTTGTGGATCACAGAGGAGGAAAGATTCCATTATAACGGCGGCTGCCTGTTCCGTGCCGTCAAATCGCCCGGTTGTCGACCCAGGGGAACCCGTTTTGGAAATGCAAGAATTGCGTTTCGGAAACGACAAAATCGTTTGTCATCCCGAGCGAAGCGAGGGATCCGGTTTCTTTCGCCACCAGCAAGAACCCAGATTCTTCGCTTCGCTCGGAAGGACAAACGAGTCCGCGGACTTAAGATTCTGTCTTATAAAACTGGGCCATGTTACGAAACTTATTATATCGTGACACGAGTAATTCAGCAGGGGGTATCTTCTTGAGTTCGGCGTAGTGTTTCTGCAGGGTGGCATCGAGTAGAGCGGCAGCCGCTTCGTGATCGCGGTGCGCTCCGCCCTCGGGCTCAGGGACGATGTCGTCGATGCAGCCCAGTTCACTGAGGTCGGTGGCGGTGATGCGCATGGCTTCGGCCGCGAGTTCCTTCTTCGACGCGTCCCGCCACATGATGGCGGCGCATCCTTCGGGAGAGATGACTGAATAAATCGAGTTCTCCATCATCAACACCCGGTCGGCGACTGCGATCGCCAAGGCCCCGCCGCTGCCGCCCACGCCAATCACGGTCGCAATAATGGGGACTTCGAGCCGCGCCATCTCGCGGAGATTGTAGGCAATGGCCTCGGCTTGGCCGCGCTCTTCCGCATGGATGCCGGGATAGGCGCCATCGGTGTCCACCAAAGTGAAGATGGGGCGCCGGAATTTCTCCGCAAGCTGCATGACCCGGATCGCTTTGCGATAGCCCTCAGGGTGGGGCGTGCCGAAGTTGCGGTGGACGCGCTGCTTCATATCGCGGCCCTTCTGAGTGGCTACGATCAGCACTTCGTCGCCGTGAAACCGCGCCATGCCGCAGACGATGGCGGCGTCGTCGCCAAAGCCGCGATCGCCGTGAATTTCGCTAAAATCGGTGAAGACGCGTTCAATGTAGTCGAGCGATTGAGGACGCTGCGGATGCCGCGCCAGTTCGGTTTTTTCCCAGGCGGTGGGGGGCGCATTCATCTGTCGTCTCAGCGTTTCAATGCGATCTTGTAGTTTAGCGATCTGACGGCGGGTCGAATCGTCGTCGCCGTTCGACTCCAGTTCAGCGACCTGCCGCTCGATCTGCTCCAACTCCTGCTGCGCCTTTTCGGTGGGTGCCATCTTTGAATTCAGGCGATGATGCGGACGCTGCCCCGTCCGCACAATTGTTCGACGCGGGCGATGAAGTTGCGGTCCGGAAGGACATTATAGCCTTCCGCTTCCATCACCACCATGAAATCGCCCTGGCGTTCCACGTCAAATAACACTTTGGCCTCGCCTTTACGCTCGACGAAAAGCGTGTGCAGATCGTCAACGGTAGTTTCGCCGGAAGACTCAAGCGGCACTCGGATCCGGATGGCGCGTGGGAGCGGGACCTTGGCTTCTTCCAGCGGCTGGATTTCTGCGGCTGTGAGTTTTGGATTTGCGCCTTCTTCGATGCGCACGCCAGCTTTGACGAGAACGGGAACTTCTAGTTTTACTTTATCCCCGATGCGTTTGAAGGCCTCGGGAAACACAATCATGTCGATCGAGCCGGACATATCTTCGAGCGTCGACTGGGCATAGAAGTCTCCGCGCTTTGATTTGAGGACGCGCACATTGCTGATGATGCCGGCGGTCACGATGGTTTCGTCTTTGCCGGTCGATTTCGTCATCGCCGCAATTTCTTCGATGCTGAGCGCTTGCAGGTCCGTGAGCTTGTCTTTGTACTTTTGCAGGGGATGGCCGCTGATGAAAAAGCCGAGAATTTCTTTTTCGGCGGTGAGGCGGATGTGCTCGTCCCAATCAGGGATGTTGGGCAATTTGTCGTTGTGCGATTCGGAATCTTCCTGCTGAAAGACTCCGAAGAGGCCGTGCTGTCCCGATTCCGCGTCGCGCTGCGTTTTTTGCGCCTGTTCCATCGCTTTATCGAGCACGGCCATTAATTGCGCGCGGCGACCCAGCGAATCCATGGCGCCACTTTTGATCAATGACTCCATCACACGCTTGTTGAGCAGGCGGAGATCGACGTGCTCGCAGAATTCGAAAATAGACTTGAAGCTGCCGAGTTTCTTGCGGGCCGCGACGATCGATTCGATCGCATTGCCTCCCACATTCTTCACCGCGGCCAGGCCGAAACGGATCGACTCGCCGTGAGGGGTAAAGTTGGCGTCGGAGACGTTGGTATCGGGAGCTTCCACCGCAATGCCCATCTCGCGGCATTCGTTGATGTACTTGACGACGTCGTCGGTTGAACCGGTGACCGACGTCAGCAGGGCCGCCATAAACTCCACGGGATAGTGCGTCTTCAGGTAGGCCGTATGATAGGCCAGCAAGGCGTAGGCCGCGGAGTGAGACTTGTTGAAGCCGTATCCGGCGAACTGAGCCATGAGATCGAAAATCTTTTCGATCTTCTTTGACGGAAATTTTCGCTGCGCGGCGCCTTCTACAAAGCGCTCGCGCTGCTTCGCCATTTCTTTCTCGTCCTTTTTTCCCATCGCGCGCCGCAACAGGTCGGCTTCGCCCAGGGAGTAGCCCGCCAGGCGGTTCGCGATCTGCATTACTTGTTCCTGATACACGATTACGCCTAGCGTTTCCTGCAGGATCTCTTTCAACTCCGGCAGTTCGTATTCAACCTTTTTGCGGCCATGCTTGCGGTCGACGAAATCGTCGATCATGCCGCCTTGGATTGGACCGGGCCGGTAGAGAGCGTTCAAGGCCGTGAGATCTTCAATCGAATTCGGCTGGTACTTGCGTAGCACATCGCGCATGCCGTGCGATTCAAACTGGAAGACGCCGGAGGTCAGTCCTTTGTGGAAGACTTTTTGGTAGGTCTCTTTATCTTCCAGTGGAATCTGTTCGAGGGTCAGTGGTGTGCCGCGCGTTTGCACAATCAGCTTCAACGCATCGGTGAGAATGGTGAGGGTCGTCAGGCCGAGGAAGTCCATCTTCAACAGGCCCATCTTCTCGATGGCCACCATGTCGAAGGCGGTTACAATTTCGTCGTTCTTGGTCCGGTGCAAGGGAACCAGGTCGGTGAGCGGGCGCGGCGAGATGACTACACCGGCGGCGTGCACGCCGGAGTTGCGGACCATCCCTTCCAGTTTTCTTGCGGTCTCGAACAGTTCGCGGATCTGCCCATCTTTTTCGATCGCCTCGCGCAGTTGGGCCGAGTCCTCGATAGCCTGCTCCAGCGTGATGTTGAGCTGGGTGGGGACCATCTTGGCGATGCGGTCGACATCGGCGTAGGGAATGTCCATGGCGCGGCCAACGTCTTTAATCGCGGCCTTCGCGGCCATGGTGCCGAAGGTGATGATCTGGGCGACGTTGTCGCGGCCGTATTTTTGCGTGACGTAGTTAATGACCTCGCCGCGGCGGTTCATGCAGAAATCGATGTCGATGTCGGGCATGGACACGCGCTCAGGATTCAGGAAGCGCTCGAAAAGCAACTCATGCTGCAGCGGGTCGATGTCGGTAATGCCGAGCGCATACGAGACCAGCGAACCTGCGGCGGATCCGCGGCCGGGGCCTACCGGAATCCCCTGCTCCTTGGCATAGCGGATGAAGTCCCAGACGATCAGGAAATATCCGGGGAACTGCATCTGTTGAATGATCCCGAGTTCGCGTTCCAGGCGCTGCTCATAGTCGGTGATGGAATGCTTCAGCTTTGCCTGCTCGTGCATCGGACGCAGGGTCTCCAGCCGGCGGGCGAAGCCATCGCGGGTTACGTGGACGAAGTAGCTGTCAATGGTATAGCCGGGCGGAACTTCGAACTGCGGAAATGGATTCGCAACTTTTTCCAGGCGAAGGCTGCAGCGCTCGGCGATATCGAGCGTGCGGGTGAGGACTTCTGGAGAGTCCTTGAAGACGCGGTACATTTCATCGTGGTTCTTGACGAAGAACTGCGTCCCGTCGAACTTCATGCGACCGGTGTCGTGAATGGACTTGCCGGTTTGGATGCAAAGCATCACGTCCTGGGCGTGAGCGTCGTCTTCGCAGAGGTAATGGCTGTCGTTGGTGGCCACGAGCGGCAAGCCGAGATCTTTTTCAAGCTGGAAAAGGCCGGGATGGATGCGATGCTCCATTTCCAGGCCCTGATCCTGAATCTCGAGAAAGAAGTTCTGTTTACCGAAAATGTCGGTAAATGTTCCGGCGGCCGCGCGCGCGGCGTCGTAATTGTTCTCCATCAGGCGTTCCGCAACTTCTCCTTTGAGACATCCGGAGAGGCCGATCAAACCGCGGGAATGCTCGGCGAGAAACTTCTTACTGACGCGCGGTTTGTAATAAAAGCCGTGCAGCGAGGCCTCAGACGTGATCTTGACCAGGTTGCGGTAGCCTTCTTCGTTTTCGGCGAGCACGAGCAGATGGTTGTAGGTATCGCCTTCGGGCGGCGCGCGGTGGTCATCTTTTTTGCAGACGTAAAGCTCGCAGCCGACGATGGGCTTCACGCCCGACTGCTTAGCCGCATTGACAAAGTGGACTGCGCCAAAAATATTGCCGTGGTCGGTCATCGCAACGGCGGGCATGCCCAGCTCTTTGACGCGCTGGCAGAGCTTCTCGACATCACAGGCGCCGTCGAGCAGGGAGTAGTCCGTGTGCAGGTGCAGGTGGACGAATCGGGACATGGGTTCGGTAGAGCTAGTCTACCGCAACCAGGACGGAGGAAAACGGGGCAATTACTGGGTAGGTTGAGCTAACTCGCGCCGGCTGTCGCCGCCTGCGCCTGTTGCAGCAGGCGACGGGCTTGGGCGATCAGATCCGCCACTTCGAAAGGCTTTACCAGGCAGGGGACGCTGTTTTCCCGCAGGTAGGCGCGTCCGTTCCCTGGTTCCACGCCGTTAGAGAACGTGAACAGAACGTGACCTTCCATTCCGGGGCAGTTCTCTTTGAGCCACTGGTGGGACTCTTTGGCGTTCCACTGTCCGGGCATGTTCCCGCTCATGATGAGGGCGTCAAAAGGTTCGGAGAGCAGGCGCGTCTTCACATCCTCGCTGGTCCTGGCGGTCACGACAGTGGCGCCTGCACCAGCGAGCACATCGCGCTCAAATTCAAGCACGGCTTCTTCTTCCTCTACCAGCAGCACGCGTCCGTGAGTGGCGTGCTCGTGCTGACGGGGGGACGGCTTTGGGGATTCAGGTTGAGGCGTCGCCGACACTACCGCGGGCAACCGAACCTCGATCACAGCGCCGCCATCGGGCGCATTGTGGGCGGTAATGTCGCCGCCATGTTCTTTGACGATGCCGTAGCAGATGCTTAGCCCGAGGCCAGTTCCTTTCCCTATGCCCTTGGTGGTGTAGAAGGGATCGAAGATGCGTTTGGGATCTTTGATTCCGGCGCCGTCATCGGTGAACTGGGTACAAATGTGTCCACTCTGGCAGGAGATGCGAATCTTGAGCTGGCCGGCGCGCCCGGTCTCAAGAACGGCGTCGACCGAATTGTTGACGATATTGAGGAATACCTGCTCGATCTGATGCGGGTCCGCGACGACTACGGCAGGTTCTGACGGAAAGTCACGCTCGACGCGAATGTTGTTGATCTTGAGGTCGTAGTCGCGCAGCGCCAGGGTTTCGTCAAGCACCTTGCGGATGTCGACTTCATCCCGTTGGGGCTTGCGCTGGCGCGCGAAGGAGAGAAGGTTCTGCACCACCCGGTGCGTCCGCTGCGCCTGCTTGAAAAGTTTGCTGACGTAGTCTTGCGCGCGGGTGTTCAAGCCTTCAGTTTCGAGCAGCTGCGCGTAGCCGAGAATCGCGGTGAGCGGATTGTTGAGTTCATGGGCGACGCCGGCAATCAACTGTCCTACGGCCGACATTTTTTCGCTCTG
>PLEA01000601.1 GCA_003136335.1 Acidobacteriaceae bacterium
CGCGCAAATGGGCAATCATGCTCAGGCCATTGTACCCGCAGGCGGGCGATCACGATGCACGTTCGGCACGCAGCAAAAAACGGCAGGGCCGACCCCCTGCCGTTTTTGCGATCTGACGATCTTGCGTTCTCGTTTCCTGAATTATTTCTTGTTTACAGCTTTCTTGAGTTCGGCCCCAGGGCTGAACTTCGCGACTTTGCGGGCGGCGATTTTGATCGTGGCGCCGGTTTGTGGGTTGCGCCCGTTGCGCGCTTTTCTCTGCGACACCGAGAAGGTGCCGAAGCCTATCAAAGCCACCCGATCTCCTTTGCGGAGGGCAGATGTAATGCTGTCCACGGCGGTATCAATGGCAGTCGTGGCCTGCGCTTTGCTGATTTCACACGCGCCTGAGATCTTGTCAACCAGATCGGCCTTATTCATGAGATTCTCCTCGCAGGTCTCTTTTCATGCCCAGCCTAGACCGGCAGAACAACAGGCTCTGGCTGAGTGGGAAACCTGACGGCTCGTATTCTCCTCCCTCTGCGGCGAAAGTCAACTGTGAAAATCCGCGCCGGAAGCCTGTTTTGCACTCCCACGGCCCGAATCGGGGCTACCCAAGCGGCTTTTCAGGCTAGGGAGAGGGTTTTCCTACGCCCTCCACAGGGCACAGCCCAGGTTCACAGGATGTACACAGGCAGACCGGGCTTTCCGGCTTGCGCGGAACCCGCCCTCGGGTGCAAAGTCGAGAGAGGAGAATTCGTTTGAAGATGATCGGCTCGAAAGTGGAAGGCTCCCAGGTGGTCAAGGCGCCCGCGGAACTTTGCCCACTGTGTGAGGGCGCAGGATGGAAGACCGCCGGCTCCAGTTCTGGCAGCAGCACCAACGATCGCCGCGTTACGCGATGCGACTGCCAGTTGCGGGGGCGGGGACAATCCCTGCTGAGTGCCGCCCGCATTCCGCGCCGCTATGAGCACTGTGAACTCTCCAACTACGATACAGATTTTCCCGGCGCCCATCCGTCGTTGGAGGAAGGTCACTTTATCGCGTCCGGCTTTGCGAAAAAATGCGATCCACGCGGCGACAAAGGGCTGCTGATAATTGGCAAGATCGGAACTGGCAAGACCCATCTGGCCGTGGGAATCATCAAGGAATTGATCGTCAACCGAGGTTTCCCTTGCCTTTTTTACGACTATCGCGAACTGCTGAAGGAAATTCAGAATTCCTACAACTCGACTGTTCAGACTACGGAACTGGACGTGCTACGGCCGGTGTTCGAAACCGACGTCCTGGTCCTCGACGAACTGGGAGCGGTGAAACCGACGGAGTGGGTGTGGGACACGGTCAGCTTAATTTTGAACACGCGTTATAACGATAACCGCACCACGATTATCACCACGAACTTTGACGATCAACCGGCGGCGGGCGCTGCGAGTTCTATCTCACCCGCAAGAGCTGCGACCCGTAGCGAAACGCTGGGTGACCGTATCGGCGAGCGCATGCGGTCGCGGCTGCACGAGATGTGCCGCATCGTCACGCTGGAAGGCAGCGACTTCCGCCAGAAATTCCGCAGCGCCAATTTCAGGTAAGAACCCGCCACGAGGGAGCGAAGAAGACGGGTGATTCGCGTATCCGTGGGAATCCGCGCAAATCCGTGGCCAAAGAAGTTCTCTGTCTCCCCGAGCAGTAGTAGGTACTTTCTTTTTCTGCGAACTGCCCGCTGGTCTGTATTGCTCAGAAAGCCTGCCGCCTTTGCGCTACGCTGTTTGTGACCGTCCGAAGGAGGCATTATGGGTGGTCAACCCGTCCCAGGGATATCCTGCATTCTTTGCAGCAAGCCCGTAGATTTGCAGACCGATTTGTGTAGCGACGAACACGGCAAGGCCGTTCACGAGGATTGCTACGTTCAGCACATTACACACCAACCCGCGGGCGCTGCGATTGTCAATTAAATGAACGTGCATCACTACCCGGGTTGCTTACAATGACCTGGTGCTGACTGAGGGCCTGGAATTCGCGCCTGAGCGAGATGCGGAAGTCTTCGCCGCAATTCCCGCCGCCCCGGCTGTCTTTCTTCTGCGGGGAGCAGATCCGCAGGCTGAGCCCTACGTAACCAAAACGGCGAATCTGCGACGGCGCCTGCAGCGGCTGCTCGGACCTGTTGAAGAGCGGACGAAGAAGCTCAACCTTCGCGATCGGGTGCGCATGATCGAGTACGCGCCCACCGGATCCGACTTCGAATCAGGCTTCCTGCTCTACGGTGTCCTGCGAGCTACTTTCCCGAGAACTTATCAGGACCGACTGCGCTTTCGCTTTGCGCCCTTAGTCAAGCTGCATCTCGAAAACGAATACCCGCGCGCCTCCATTACTACGCGGCTTGGTCGCCTGGGCCGGCGTTCTCTCTACTACGGACCATTTATTTCGCGGGTTGCTGCCGAGAAGTTCATGAATGATTCACTCGACTTCTTCAAGATGCGGCGTTGCGTCGACGATCTGCATCCCGACCCCAAATTTCCCGGCTGCATTTATTCCGAGATGAAAATGTGCCTGGCACCGTGTTTCAAGGGCTGCAGCGACGAGGAGTATTCCGCGGAAGTGCAGCGGGTGCAGGCCTATTTTGATTCCGCCGGAGATTCTCTGACCCGCGAACTCTCAGCCGAGCGCGAAGCCGCTTCAGGCAGACTTGCATTTGAAGACGCAGCCGCGACTCACGCACGCGCGGAAAAACTCAAGCCCATTGTGACGCAACTCCCCGAAATCGTACGGCGGCTCGACCAACTCTCCGCGCTGATGATTCAGCCTAGCCATGTTGCGGGCTCGGTCGCGTTCTTTCGGATCGAAGCGGGAAAAATCTTGGGGCCGAATTCGTTTTGCATTCAGTCTGCGGAGCACGCAAGGTCGCAGTCGATGGAGTCGCGAGTGCAGGCGGCACTGGATTCATCTCCGCCCGCGAAAGCGGGAGCTGCTTTGGAAACCATGGAGCATCTCGCTTTGCTCAAGCGCTGGTACTATCGCGGGAGCCGGATTGGCGAAATCTTTTTCGCCGACGACAGAGGCGAATTGCCTATGCGGCGCATCGTGCGCGGAATCTCGCGCGTGTATCGAGGAGAGAAGGCGGAGGCCAACAATTCCCCGGAGAGACTGGAGCCTCGCCCGTCGTGAAGCTGAGCGCAGAAGCTTGAACCGCAGAGATTGCGGAGGAGGCGCGAAGGACGCAGAGGGCATCACCTCCGAAGATCTTGTTCCTGAGGACGAATCCGGCCCTATTCAATGGATCGATAGGGCTAGACGTTGGTTGCTCAACGCAGCGAACAAACGGACGACCCGCAGGCCGTCCGCAACATTTTGTTTCTTATCCGTGCTAATCCGTGAAGATCCGTGGCAAAGAAGTTCTAAATATCAAGGTTCTTCACGTCCAGGGCATTCTCTTCGATGAACTTGCGGCGCGCTTCCACGTCTTCGCCCATCAGCGTGGTGAAGATAGTCTCGCACTCGGCGATGTCTTCGAGGCGCACCGACAGCAAGGTGCGCCGCTCGGGATCCATGGTCGTCTCCCAAAGTTGCGGCGCGGTCATCTCGCCGAGCCCTTTGTAGCGCTGGATGGTGAAGTCCTTTCGGCCTTCGTTGATGACATAGTCGCGCAGGTCGCGGACGTTGCTTTTCTCCACCACTTCGATTTCGGCCTTGCGCTTGGCGGGTTTGGCCGTCTTCTTCTCGGTCTTGTCTTCNNACCACGAACGGCGGCTCCATGTAGGGTTCGATCTGCTTGTACTTCGAGATCAGCTGGCGGCATTCCGCGCTGGAGGCCAGGACCCAATTGATGACGTGTTCGGCGCCGTGCTTGTTGACGAACATCACTTCCCATAGATTGTGCTCTTCGTCGAAGCGCGACTCCACGCTCTTGAAACCTTCTTCCTTCTGGAGCTTCTTCAGTTCCTTTTCCAGGTGCTCGATTTTCTTCGGAGGCGTTTTCTTGTCGCCTTCAAAATCGGCGCGCTTCGCGAGATCAAGTTTGGGAACGAGTTCGGTAACGCGCTCGTTGCGTACGCGTTTGTCCAGTTTTTCGAAGAAGCCCAGATATTCGTCGAGTACGGTCATGAACCGCGCCAGGTCTTTGCCTTCGATTTTCGCGGCGCCCTCGCCGTACCGTACACTTAAGCCATCGGACGCGCGCTTCACCATCACTTTTACGAATTCGCGCTCGTCCTTGATGTACTGCTGCGACTTGCCTTTTTTCAGCGAGAACAGCGGCGGCTGCGCGATATACACGTTCCCGCGCTTGATCAGTTCCTGCATGTGGCGAAAGAAGAACGTGAGTAGAAGCGTGCGGATGTGGCTTCCGTCCACGTCGGCGTCGGTCATCAGGATGATCTTGCCGTAGCGCACTTTCGTGGGATCGAAATCTTCCTTCGAAATGCCGGTGCCCAGAGCGGTGATCATGGCGCGAATTTC